>NZ_JBEXLL010000008.1:59065-143056 GCF_040609955.1 Nocardia sp. NPDC004568 | reverse complement strand
CCACCCGCCAACGCCAGCGACGTATCCCCCTGCCGCAACGCCTGACACGCCAGATGCAACGCCACCAACGACGACGAACACGCCGTATCCACCGAGACCGCCGGGCCCTTGAAACCCAGGGTGTAGGCGATCCGGCCGGACAGCACGCTGTTGGACACCCCGAGGTAGGCATGTCCCTCGGTCTCCGCGGAGATATGCGCCGATCCGACCCGCGGACCGTAGTACTGGTGGATCACCCCGGCGAACACGCCGGTATCGCTGCCGCGCAGCGACGCCGGGTCGATACCCGCGTCCTCCAGCGCCTCCCACGACGCCTCCAGCATCAGCCGCTGCTGCGGATCCATCGCCGCGGCCTCGCGCGGGCCGATCCCGAAGAAGGCCGCGTCGAACTCGCCGATGGCGTCGAGGAACCCGCCCTCCCGCGTGTACACGGTGCCCGGCACATCCGGGTCCGGGTCGAACAGCCGCGCCAGATCCCAGCCCCGGTCGGCGGGATACTCGCCCACCGCGTCCACCCCGCCCGCGGTCAGCTCCCACAGCTGGTCGGGCGTGCGCACTCCCCCGGGGTAGCGGCACGCCATCCCGACGATCGCGATCGGTTCCCGCGACCGGTCGGTGAGCTCGCGCAACTGCTGTTTGGTGTCGTAGAGCTCTTTCGCGGTCTTCTTGAGGTACCGGCGTAGCTCGTCGTTGTCGGCCATCGGGGTGGAGCTCCTGATCATGCTGGTTCAGCTGAGGTTGTCGATGAAGTCGAACAGCTCGCGGTCGTCCGCGGCGTCGAGGTTTTCCGCGGCGGCGGCGCCCGGGTCGAGCTCGGCGGGGGCGGTGCCCTCGAGTTCGCGCAACAGCGTGGTCAATCGGTTCGCCAGACCGGTCCGGTCGGTGGGCGACAGATCGGCCACCGCGCAACTGCGCGCCAGCGATTCGATCTCGGCCGTGATCCGCTGGACCGGATCCTCGTCCGCGGCGATCTCCCGGCGCAGGAATCCCGCCAGCGCCTCCGGAGTCGGATAGTCGAACACGGCGGTCGCCGGCAGCTGGGTGCCGACCGCGGTGCGCAACCGGTTGCGGAACTCCATGACCCCGAGCGAATCGAACCCGATCTCGCTGAACGGCTGATCCGGCGCGGTCGCCTCCGCGCTGCTGTGCCCGAGCACCGCCGCGGCCTGGACCCGGATCACCTCGAGGATGATCCGCTCCTGCTCCGCGGCCGGCCGGCCGGCCAACTGCGCCGCCAGATCCGGCGGTTGGGCCGCGCCCTCGGCCGCGCGGCGTCGCGCGGGCCGGACCAGCCCGCGCATGACCGCGCGCACCTCGGCGGGATCCTGGGCACCGAGCGCCGCGCGGTCGATGCGCACCGCGGCGAACACCGGCCCGCCGTCGGCCAGCGCCGCGTCCAGCATCGCGGTGCCCTCCGCGACACCGATCGGCGTGAGACCCTCACGGCGCAACCGCCCGAGTTCGGCCGCGCCCAGGGCCGCGGTCATCCCGCTGCCCTGCTGCCACGGACCCCACACCAGCGAGGTCGCGGGCAGGCCCAGCAGGTGGCGGTGCCGGGCCAGCGCGTCGAGGAACATATTGGCCGCGGCGTAATTCGCCTGGCCCGGATTGCCGATCACACCGGCGATCGACGAGTAGAGCACGAAGGCCGACAGATCCAGGTCCGCGGTGGCCTCGTGCAGGTTCCATGCCGCGTCGACCTTCGGCGCCAGGACCGTCGCGAACTGCTCCGGTGTCATCCCGGCGAGCAGGCCGTCGGCCAGCACGCCCGCGGCGTGCACCACCGCGGTCAGCGGATGCTCGGCCGGGACGGCCGCCAGCACCGCGTCGAGGGCGGCGCGGTCGGCCGCGTCGCAGGCGACCACCTCCACCTCGGCGCCGAGCCCGGTGAGTTCGGCGGCGAGTTCGGCGGCGCCGGGCGCGTCCGGGCCGCGCCGGCCCGCCAGCACCAGCCTGCGCACACCGTGCGCGGTGACCAGGTGCCGCGCGGCGATCGCCCCGAGCCCGCCGGTGCCGCCGGTGATCAACACCGTGCCGCCGGGCCGCAGCGGGGCGGGCACGGTCAGCACGTTCTTACCGATGTGCCGGGCCTGGCCGAGATACCGGTAGGCCTCCGGCGCCTGCCGGATATCCCACGCGGTGGTCCGGGCCGGCGCCAGCGCTCCCGCTTCGAAGAGATCCACGAGCGCGGTGAGGATTTCGCCGAGCCGATCCGGGCCCACCTCCATCAGCATGAAGCTGTGGTAGTCCACGCCGGGATGTTCGGCCGCCACGATATCGGGGTCGCGCCGGTCGAGCATGCCCATCTCCACGAACCGCCCGCCGCGTGGCAGCAGGCGCAGCGAGGCGTCCACGAATTCACCCGCCAGCGAATCGAGCACGATATCCACACCGCGCCCGTCGGTGGCGGCCAGGAACTTGCGCTCGAAGTCGAGGGTGCGGGAATCGCCGATCACCGAGTCGTCGAAACCGAGCTCGCGCAACACTTCCCATTTGGGCGCACTGGCCGTCACCAGTGTCCGCAACCCCAGGTGCCGCGCCAGCTGCACCGCCGCCAGCCCGACTCCGCCGGTGGCCGCGTGCAGCAGCAGGGTCTCACCGGGGCGGGCCGCGGCCAGATCCACCAGACCGTAATAAGCCGTCGCGTAGACGATCGGCACCGCGGCGGCCCGCGCGAACGACCAGCCGCGCGGTATCCGCGCGAGCAGTCGCTGATCGGTCACGGCTGTCGAACCGACCCCCGGGATCAGGCCGAAGACCCGGTCCCCCGGGGCGAAACCGGTGACATCGGCGGCGACCTCGAGCACGACGCCCGCTCCTTCGCCGCCGATCCGGCCGTCCGGATCCGGATAGGTGCCGAGTGCGATCAGGACATCACGGAAGTTCAGGCCCACCGCCCGCATGCCGATCCGGACCTGCCCGGGCGCCAGGGGCGCCGGTGGTTCCGGATCGTGGGTGATCCGGAAGTTGTCCGCGGCCAGGGTGCCCTTGTCGCGCAAGGTCAGCGCCCACGCGGCAGTGCCGGTGGCCGGCACCGTGAGCGCGGCCGCGCCGGCCCGCTGGATGCGGGGTACATGCACCGCCGCGCCGCGCACCGCCAGCTGCGGTTCCCCGTCGTGGGCGAAGACCGCCGCGAGCGCGGTCCGGTACCGGGTCCGGTCGTCCAGATCGAGTAACAGGATGCGGCCCGGATTCTCGCTCTGCGCGGTCCGCAGCAGTCCCCAGCCCGCGGCCGCGGCCGCGTCCACCGGCTCACCCGGGTGCACGGCCACCGCCCGCTCGGTCACCACCACCACGCGGCGGTCGTCGGCCGGTAGCCGCCGGAGCCGCGCGCCGAGTTCCAGAACCGACTCCCGAACCGCCGCCGGCAGGTCCGCGCTCCCGCGGTGCGCCGGAGCGAAGTGCAGAACAGCCACGTCCTCACCGGCGACGGTGACGATCTCCCCGTCGGCCGTCTCCGTCCAGGGACCGGGCTCGGGCAGCTCGGGACGCTCGGGCAGTTCGCCCCAGGCGAACTCGTAACCGGTCCCTTCGGCCGGGCGCCCGGCCCCGAGCGCGTCGGCGGCCAGCGGGCGCAGGGTGAGCCCGCCGATCTCGGCCACCACCATGCCCGCGGAGTCGGCGAGGGTCAGCGCGACCCGCTGCCCGTCCGCCGCGGGATCGGCGACCGCCGCGCGGACCCGCAGCGTCGCGGCCCCGGTGGCGTACAACGCCACGTTCTCCCAGACGAAGGGGACCACGACCGCGCCCTCCCCGGCGACGGGAGCGAGACCCCCGTGCAGGATCGAATGCAGCGCGGCGTCCAGCAGCGCCGGATGCAGCGCGAAATCGGTGTGCTCGGCCCGCACCGGTTCCGGCAGCGCGACCTCGGCGAACACCTCGCCGTCGCGCCACCACAGCGCGGTCAGTCCCCGGAACGCCGGTCCGTAGCCGTATCCCCGGCCGGCCAGGTCCGCGTACGCGTCCCCGATATCCACCGCGGTCGCACCCGGCGGCGGCCAGCTCGCCAGTTTCGCGTCGAAGGCACCGGCCGCCCCCGCGGCGGTCACCGTGGCGACCGCGTGCCGCAGCCACGCATCGTCGCCGGCGGTGCGGTCCTCGTCCTCGGGCCGTGAGTACACCGACACCGTCCGCGTCCCACCGGCGTCCGGACCGGACGCGACGACCCGCAGCGCCACCGCGCCGGTCTCCGGGATGGGCAGTGGCGCCTCGATCACCAGCTCGGCCAGCCGCGGGCATTCCAGCAGGGCGCCCGCGTGCAGCGCCATCTCCACCAGCGCGGCCCCGGGCAGCAGCGCCACCCCCGCGACCGCGTGATCGGCCAGCCACGGCCGGCCCGACCGGGTCAACCGGCCGGTGAACACCACGTCCGCCGAATCCGGCAGCCGGACCAGCGCCCCCAGCAACGGATGGCCCGGATCGGTCATCCCCGCCTGTCGCACATCGGCCACCACCGCCGCCCGGGCCCAGTAGCGCTGATGCTGGAACGCGTAGGTCGGCAACTCCACCCGCGCGGCCGGCAGGCCCGCGAACAGCGGCGTCCAGTCGACCTCCAGGCCCGCGATATGCGCCCACGCCAGCGCCGAGACGAACCGGTCCACCTCCGATTCACCTCGCCGGGCCCCGGCGACGACCACCGATCCGGCCTCGGTCTCCGGGGTGTCGGCCAGCGACTGCCGGACCATGGCCGTGAGTACCGCGTCGGGGCCGACCTCCACGAACCGGCGGACCCCGGCACCGGCCGCGGCCGCGATTCCGGGCGCGAACCGCACGCAGCCCCGGACCTGATCCGCCCAGTACCGCGGATCGCGGAGCTCGCCGGTCACCGCGGTCGCCGAGAGGTTGGACACGATCGGCAGCTCCGGTTCCCGGTAGGTCACCTCGGCGGCGACCGCGGCGAACTCGCCGAGTACGGGTTCCATCAGCGCCGAGTGGAAGGCGTGGCTCACCCGCAGCCGGGAGGTCCGCACACCGGCCGCCACGAACTCGGCCTCGACCGCTTCGATACCGGACAGTTCACCGGACAGCACCACCGCGGCCGGACCGTTCACCGCGGCCACCGACACCCGGTCGCCGTATCCGGCGACCGCCGCCCGCGCCGCGGCCTCGGTCACCGCGACCGGGAGCATGGCGCCGCCCTCGGGCAGGGCGCCCATCAACCGGCCCCGCGCGGCCACCAGGGCACAGGCCTCCGGCAGCGACCAGAGACCGGACACGTAGGCGGCCGCCAGTTCACCGATACTGTGACCGATCAACAGATCCGGTGTGACACCGAAGGATTCCAGCAGTCGCACCATCGCCACTTCGAAGGCGAACAGCGCCGGCTGGGTCCACTCCGTCCGATCCAGCACACCATCCGGATCAGCGAACATCACCTCCCGCAACGACCGCCCCACCAACGGATCGAACTCCGCGCACACCTCGTCCAACGCCGCCGCGAACACCGGGAACACCGCGTACAGCTCCCGGCCCATCCCGGCCCGCTGCGCACCCTGACCCGTGAACAGGAACGCCGTCTGCCCCGGCACGGCCGAGCCCTCGATCGTCCCCGGGGCACCGGCCGCCACCTGCGCGAGCCCGGCCGTCAGCTCGTCGCGGTCACGCCCGACCACCACCGCCCGCCGTTCGAGCAGCGCCCGCGCGCCGGCCAGCGACCGGCCCACCAGTCGGATATCCACCTCCGGGTGGTCCTGCACCCAGGTCAGCAGCCGCTGCGCCTGGGCCCGCAGGGCCGGTTCCGTTTTCGCCGAGAGCACCCACGGCACCGCCGCGATCTCGGGCAGCTCCCGCACGTGCGGCTCGACCGCCGCGGCCGGGGCGGGGGCCTGCTCGAGGATCACGTGCGCATTGGTTCCGCTGATCCCGAACGACGAGACACCGGCGCGGCGCACCCGCCCGCCGGCCGGCCACGGCCGCGGCTCGGTCAGCAGCCGGACCGCGCCGGCCGACCAGTCCACATGGGGGCTCGGCTCGTCCGCGTGCAGGGTGCGGGGCAGCGTCTCGTGCCGCAGCGCCTGCACCATCTTGATCACCCCGCCGACTCCCGAGGCGGCCTGGGTATGACCGATATTCGATTTCAGCGCGCCCAGGCGCAGCGGCTCCCCCGCGCGGTCGTGCCCGTAGGCGGCCAGCAGCGCGTGGGCCTCGATCGGATCGCCGAGCGCGGTGCCGGTGCCGTGCGCCTCCACCACGTCGATATCGCCGGGCCGCAGCCCGGCATTCGCCAGCGCCGCCGCGATCACCCGCTCCTGGGACGGACCGTTCGGGGCGGTCAGGCCGTTGCTGGCACCGTCCTGGTTGATCGCGCTGCCCCGGACCACCGCGAGAACCTCGTGGCCGAGCCGCCGGGCATCGGACAGCCGCTCCACCACCAGGACCGCCGCGCCCTCGGACCACGCCACGCCGTCCGCGTCCGCGGAGAAGGATTTGCAGCGCCCGTCCCGGGCCAGCCCGCGCTGCCGCGAGAATTCCTGGAAGACCATCGGTGTCGCCATCACCGTCGCGCCGCCCACCAGCGCCAGCGAACTCTCTCCCTGCCGCAGCGCCCGGCAGGCCAGATGCAGCGCGACCAACGAGGACGAACAGGCGGTGTCCACCGTGATGGCGGGCCCCTCCAGGCCCAGCGCGTAGGACACCCGGCCGGACACCACACTGCCGACCGCGCCGGTGACCACGTACCCCTCGACCTCGGGTCCGGCCTGCCGGGTCACGGTCTCGTAGTCCTGGTACATCACACCCGTGTAGACGCCGGTATCGCTGCCGCGCAGCGCGACCGGGTCCAGTCCCGCGTGCTCCAGCGCCTCCCACGACACCTCGAGCAGCAGGCGCTGCTGCGGGTCCATCGCCGCGGCCTCCCGCGGGCCGATGCCGAAGAAGCCCGCGTCGAAATCACCCGCGTCGTAGAGGAACCCGCCGCGGCGCGTGTACACGGTCCCCGGTGTGCTCGGATCCGGATCGAACAGCCGCTCCAGATCCCATCCGCGATCCGCCGGGAAATCGCCGGTCGCGTCGCCACCGGCGGCCACCAGATCCCACAGGTCCGCCGCCGAACCCACGCCGCCCGGGAAGCGGCACGCCATCCCCACGATCGCGATCGGCTCGTCCACCGGCACCGGCCGCGCCGGATCGGGACGCGTCACCGCGGCGCCACCGGCGGCGGGCGGTTCGATCCGGGACAGGACGAACCGCGCCACCGCGGCGGGTGCCGGATGATCGAACACCAGGGTCGAGGGCAGCGGCACACCGGTGGCCTCGGCCAGCCGGTTGCGGAACTCCACCCCGCCCAGCGAATCGAATCCGATCTCGTCGAACCGCTGTTCGGCGCCGATATCGGCGGCCGAGGTGTGCCCGAGCACCGCGGCCGCCTGCGCGAGGACCACGTCCAGGACGAGCGGCAACCGCCGCGCCGGTGGCAGCCCCGCCAGCCGGGCGCCCAGACCGGCGGGCTCCGCGGGGCGGGGCGCCCGGCGCGCATACCCACGCAACACGGTGGGCAGCGCGCCCGGATCGGCTTGTCGCCGCACGACATCCGGGTCGAAGGCCAGCGGCACGAGCCGGGCTTCGGGACGCCCGGCGGCCAGGTCGAACAACCGCATTCCCTCGGCCGCGCCGAGCTGTTCCAGCCCCATCCGGCGCCACCGCGCCAGTGCGACGCGATCGAGCGCGCCGGTCATCCCACTGCCCTGCTCCCACGGCCCCCAGGCCAGCGAGACCCCGGCCAGCCCCGCCGACCGGCGACGCTGCGCGAGCGCGTCCAGGAAACCGTTGGCGGCGGCGTAGTTGCCCTGACCCGCCGAACCGATCACCCCGGCCACCGACGAGAACAGTACGAACGCCGAAACCTTGCGGTCCCGGGTCGCTTCGTCCAGATTCCGGGCACCGTCGACCTTGGGCGCCAGCACCCGGTCCACTTGTGCCTCGGTCAAGGTTCCGACGGTTCCGTCCGCCAGTACCCCCGCCGTGTGGACGACCGCCAGCGGCTGCCCGGGATCGATTCCGTCGATCAGCTCCCGCACCGCGGCACCGTCGGTGACATCGCAGGCGACCACCCGCACCCACGCCCCGGATCGCTCCAGTTCCGCAGCCAGTTCGGCGGACCCCGCGGCCGCCGGGCCTCGCCGTGAGGTGAGCACCAGCCGGCGCACCCCGTGCGCGGCCACCAGGTGGCGGGCCAGCAGCGCGCCCAGTCCGCCGGTCCCGCCGGTGATCAGTACCGTCGCCTCCGCGAATCCGGCCGGTTCCGCGGGCTCGGGGGCGGCCCCGCGGGTGAGCCGCGGGACCAGCAGCTCGCCGCCGCGCAGCGCGGCCTCCGGCTCGCCGCCGCCCAGCACCGCGCGGATCCGCCCGAGATCCACCGGATCGTCGTTCTCTTCGTCGACCAGCACGAACCGCTGCGGGTTCTCCGCCTGCGCCGAACGCACCAGCCCCCGGACCGCGGCGGCCACGGGATCGGCGACCTCCCCGGGCAGACCCGCACCGTTACCGGTGACCACGACGAGCCGGCTGCCGGCGACGGCGCTCTCGGCGAGCCAGGACCGCAGGACGGCGAGGGTCGCGTGCACCCGGGCCCGCACCCGATCCGGTTCCGCGGCCCGGTCGTCCGTCATCGGTCCGGCGGCCCGCCACACCACTGCGTCCGGGACCGCTCCGGCCGCGGCGAGCGCGGCCACCGATGCCCAGCTCTGCTCGACTCCGGCCACCGTCGTCTCCGTCAGCACCGCCACCGAAACCGGTTGCGCGGTCGCCGCGGTCGTTTCCCAGCGCACCTCGTACAGGTCGGCCCCACCGGTCGCCGCCCCGAGCGAGGCCACGGCCACCGGCCGCAGCGTCACCGCGGCGGCCGTGGCCACCGGCGCGTTCCGTGCGTCGAACAGGGACAGCGTGATCCGGCGCTCACCCGCCCGCGCATCGGCCACCCGCAACCGGACCCGCGCCGCGGCGGCGCCGGAACTGTGCAGCTCCACGGTGTCCCACGAGTAGGGCACCAGGATCTCGCCCGGGCCCGCGAGTTCGACCACGCCGCCGAGCAGCAGCGCGTGCAGGGCCGCGTCCAGCAGTGCCGGATGCACGCCGAAGCGGGACGCCGAATGCGCCGCCGGATCGGGCAGCGCCACCTCCGCGAATATTTCGTCGCCGCGCCGCCACAGCGCGGTGAGCCCGCGGAACTGCGGCCCGTAACCGTAACCACGGTCGGCGAGATCGAGGTAGCCGTCCTCGACACCCACCGGCTGCGCACCGGCCGGCGGCCAGTTCTCCGCGGCCGGCACCGGTTCGACCGGCGCCGCGGACGCCGCGACCAGCGTCCCTGTCGCGTGCCGGACCCATTCGGCGGGTTCGGCGGAACCGGTGCGCTGGGGCCGGGAATGCACCGAGACCACCCGCGCACCCCGGGCATCGGGCGCACCGGCGCGCACCCGCAGCTCCACCGCGCCCCGCGCCGGCAGGATCAGCGCCGCGGTGACCACGAGGTCGGCCAGGCGCGGGCTGCCGGTCAGCGCGCCGAGGTGCAGCGCCCATTCCACGAACGCGGTACCCGGCACCAGGACGGCGCCCCCGATGGCGTGGTCGGCCAGCCACGGCTGTGCCGATATCGACAACCGGCCGGTCAGCACCACGCCCTCGGTATCGGGCAGCCAGACCGCCGCGCCCAGCAGTGGATGCCGGGCTTCGTCGAGCCCCGCGGCCACCACATCGCCGGCACCGCCCGGAGTCAACCAGTACCGGCGGTGTTCGAACGCGTAGGTCGGCAGCGGTACCCGTCCCGGCGCCCCGCCGGCCAGCAGTGGACGCCAGTCCACCTCCACGCCCGCGATGTGCAGCCGGGCCAGCGCCGTCACCAGCTGGGTCACCTCGTCGGCGGATCGGCGGACGGCGGCCGTCACCACGGCCTCCGATCCGGCCGGGCTCTCGGCCAGGCATCCGCGCACCATCGCCGCCAGAGCCGCGTCCGGACCCACCTCCACGAAACGGCGGACCCCCTGGGTGACAGCGGTCGCCACCCCGGGCGCGAAGCGGACGCAGCCGCGCACCTGGCGCACCCAGTACTCGGGGTCGGTCACCGCGTCCCCCGCCGGTTCACCGGTCAGGTCGGACACGATCGGTAGCAGCGGCTGCCGGTAGGTCACCCCTTCGGCCACCGCACGGAACTCGGCCAGCATCGGATCCATCCGCGCCGAATGGAACGCGTGACTCACCCGCAGCCGGTTCGTCCGCACTCCCGCGTCGGTCAGCTCGCGTTCGATCTCCGCGATCGCCTCGGCGTCACCGGAGAGCACCGTGGCGGAGGGATCGTTGATCGCGGCGACGGAGACACGGTCGGCGCGAGCCCCGATCGCGCGCACGGCAGCCGTCTCGCCGACCGCGACCGCCAGCATCGCCCCGCCCGCCGGCAGGGCCCCCATCAACCGCCCACGCGCCGCCACCAGCGCACACGCGTCCGGCAGCGACCAGACGCCGGCCACATAGGCGGCGGCGAGTTCACCGATCGAATGCCCGATCAGCAGATCCGGCGTCACCCCGAACGATTCGAGCAGCCGGACGAGCGCCACCTCGAACGCGAACAGGGCGGGCTGGGTGAATCCGGTCCGGTCCAGCGCGCCGTCCGGGTCGGTGAACATCAACTCCCGCAGGGAGCGTCCGAGCAGCGGATCGAACTCCGAACACACCTCGTCCAACGCCGCCGCGAACACCGGGAAGGCACCGTGCAGGCGCGCGCCCATACCGGCGCGTTGGGCCCCCTGGCCGGTGAAGAGGAACGCGGTACCACCGGACACGGTCTGTCCCGAAACCGTTCCGGCCGGAGCGGAACCGGCGGCGAGTTCCGCCAGCCGGGAGACCAGCTCCGCCCGCTCGCTGCCGAGCACCGCGGCCCGGTAGGGGAACCGTGCGCGGGTCTCGACCAGCGCGCGGGCGACGGCAGCCGGATCGGCGCCGGGCCGCTCGTCCAGCCAGTGCCGCAACCGCGCGGCCTGTGCCCGCAGCGCCGCCGGGGATTTCGCCGAGATCAGCAGCGGCAGCGGACCGGCCGTGGGCGCGGGCTCCGCGGCGCCGGGCGCCGGTGCGGCCGGTGCCTCCTCAACGATCACATGGGCATTGGTGCCGCTGATCCCGAACGACGACACACCGGCGCGGCGCACCCGTTCCCCGGCCGGCCACGGTTCCGCCTCGGTCAGCAGCCGTACCGACCCGGCGGACCAGTCCACATGCGGGCTCGGGGAGTCCACGTACAGGGTGCGCGGCAGTGTCTCGTGCCGCAGCGCCGCCACCATCTTGATCACCCCGCCGATACCGGCCGCCGCGACGGCGTGGCCGATATTCGATTTCAGCGAGCCGATCCGCAAGGGTTCGTCACGACCGGTTCCGTAGGCGGCGATCAGGGCCTGCGCCTCGATCGGATCACCCAGCGTCGTCCCCGTGCCGTGCGCCTCCACCGCGTCCACATCACCCGGCACCAACCCCGCGTCCGCCAACGCCGCCGCGATCACCCGCTCCTGCGACGGACCGTTCGGCGCCGTCAAACCATTGCTCGCCCCATCCTGATTCACCGCCGAACCGCGAAGCACCGCCAGCACCTCGTGCCCGTTGCGCCGCGCATCCGACAGCCGCTCCAGCACCAGGACACCGACACCCTCGGACCAGGCGACACCGTCGGCCGCCGCCGCGAACGCCTTGCAGCGCCCGTCCGGCGCCAGACCGCGCTGCCGGGCGAAATCCACGAACAGGCCGGGGCTCGCCGAAACGCTCACCCCGCCCGCCAGCGCCAGTGAGGTCTCCCCCCGGCGCAGCGCCTGTCCGGCCAGATGCAGCGCGACCAGCGAGGACGAACACGCGGTGTCCACGGTGACCGCCGGACCTTCCAACCCGAACAGGTAGGCGACCCGGCCGGAGATCACGCTGTGCGAGGTCCCGGTGAGCCGGAAACCCTCGTATTCGCCGGTCACCGCGCGCTGATAGCCGGAGGAGGAGGCGCCCACGTAGACACCGGCATCGGTGCCGCGCAACACCGCCGGATCGATACCGGCGTCCTCGAGGGCCTCCCAGGACGCTTCCAGCATCAGTCGCTGCTGCGGATCCATCGCGGCCGCCTCACGGGGACCGATCCCGAAGAAACCCGCGTCGAAATCTCCTGCGCCGGAGAGAAACCCGCCCTCACGCGTGTACACGGTGCCCGGCCGGTCCGGGTCCGGATCGAACAGCCGGTCCAGTTCCCAGCCCCGGTCGGTGGGGAACGGGGTGATCGCGTCGCGGCCCGCGGCGAGGAGCTGCCACAGGTCCTCCGCCGAGGCCACACCGCCCGGGAACCGGCAGCCGATACCGACGACGGCGATCGGTTCCTCGGACCGCTGCCGGGGCGCGGCCCGGCGCACCGCCGGGGTCACGCCCTCCAGACGGGCACGCAGCAACCGGGCCACCGCGAGCGGGGTCGGCTGGTCGAAGATCAGTGTCGCGGGCAGGGCCACACCGGTCACCGCGGCCAGGCGGTTGCGCAGCTGCTGCCCGCTCAGCGAATCGAACCCGAAGGCGGTGAAGGGCCGGTCGGGGTGGATGTCTCCGGCCGAGTCGTGGCCGAGGAGCGCGGCCGCCTGCTCGGCCACCACAGCCAGGACCAGCGCCTCGCGTTCCCGTTCGGGCGCGGCGGCCAGCCGGGACGCGAGGGGGTTGTCCGGCACCGAGCCCACCGGTTCGGTGACCCCGCCGGGCCCCGGCACCGGCGCGGCGGTCACCCCGCCCGGCTCCACGACCGCGGTCTCCGCGGCCGTCCCCGAGACCGCCGGTGACACCGCGGTGAGCGCGGGAGTCCCGCACCGGCGCCGCTGGAAGGCGTAGCCGGGCAGCTCCACCCGGCGGAACGACCGCTGCTCCGGCACCGGCGTCACGTCGAACCCGGCGCAGTGCGCCTGCGCGAGCGCGGCGGCGAACCGGTCGGGGCCGCCGTGGTCGCGGCGCAGGGTGCCCAGTACCGCCACCCGTTCGGCAGTGCCCGCCGCGTCCGCGCTCGACTCGATCGCGGAGACCACTACCGGATGCGGGCTCACCTCGATGAACGTATTCATCTCCGCCGCCAGCAGCGCCTCGATCGCCGCGCCGAAACGCACTTCCTCGCGCAGGCCTCGATACCAGTACCGCGCGTCCAGGCCCGCGGTGTCCACGAACTCGGCGGTCACCGTCGAGAAGAACGGCACCGAGCCGGATACCGGGCGCACCGGGGCCAGGTCGGCCAGCACCCGATCCCGGATCTGTTCCACCGCGGCCGAATGCGACGCGTAGTCCACCGGAATCCGTTTGGCCCAGACACCGTCCGCGGCACAGGCGTCCAGGAAGTCGCCGAGCGCGTCCGCCGCGCCGGAGACCACGGTCTGGCCCGGTGCGTTCACCGCCGCCACGGACAGCCGGCCACCGAACGCCGCCAACCGCCGCGCCACCTCGGGTGCGGCCGCCCCGACCGAGGCCATACCGCCCGTGCCCGCCAGCCCCTCCGCGACGGCCCGGGAACGCAACGCCACCACCCGGGCCCCGTCGTCCAGGGACAGACCACCCGCCACGACCGCCGCGGCGATCTCGCCCTGGGAGTGACCTACCACCGCGGCCGGCCGCACTCCGGCGGCCTGCCACCTCCGTGCCAAGGACACCAGCATCGCGAACAGGGCCGGCTGCACGACCTCCACCCGATCCAGTGACGCGGCGCCCGGGGCCCCACGCAACACGTCGGTCAGCGACCAGTCGACATACGGCGCCAGCGCCGCCTCACATTCCGCGATCGACGCGGCGAACACCGGGTCCGCGGCCAGCAGTTCCGCGCCCATACCCAGCCACTGGCTGCCCTGCCCGGGGAACACGAACACCGCACGCCGCGCGGCGGCCCGGCCGGTCACCACCTCGGGCCCACCGGCCACCGATTCGGGCACCGGCTCGAGCAGCGCGGTCAATCCGGCACGCATCCGCTCGGTGTCGTACCCCACCACCGCGGCCCGCCATTCCAGCGGGGTCCGGGTATGCCACAGCGACTGCGCGAGATCGGCGGCATCGATACCGGGTTGCCCGGCCAGTCGATCCCGCAGCCGTACCGCTTGCTTCCGCAGCGCCGCCGGAGTGTGCCCGGACAGCACCCAGGTCACCGGCGATGGCGCGGCACCGGCCGCGCCCGGCGCCGCGGCAGGGGACTCCCCCGGCACCGCGGCCGGCGACCCGGCGGGCGCTTCCTCCAGCACGACATGCGCGTTGGTGCCCCCCATCCCGAACGACGACACTCCCGCCCGCCGCGGCGCGGCACCGCCGGTCGCGGTACGCCACGGCTCGGTGCCGGTCGGGACACGCAACCCGAGCTCCGACAGCGGGATCCGCGGATTGGGCGAGACGAAGTTCAGGCTGGGCGCGATCTCCCGGTGGCGCAGGCACAGCGCGGTTTTGATCAACCCGGCGATCCCGGCGGCGCTGTCCAGATGTCCGATATTGGTTTTGACCGATCCGACCGACAGCCGGGCGCCGCCGGTCCGCCCGGCGCCGTAGATCTCACCGAGCGCCGCGGCCTCCACCGGATCGCCCGCCGGGGTTCCGGTGCCGTGCAGTTCGACATAGTCCACGGTCGCCGGTTCCACCGCCGCGGCCGCGAGCGCGTCCCGCAGCACCGCCGCCTGCGCCGCGGCGCTCGGGGCGCTCAGCACCCGTCGCTCGTTACCGCTGTTGACCGCGCTGCCGCGGATCACCGCGTAGACCCGGTCGCCGTCCGCGACGGCCCGCGCCAGCGGTTTGAGCACCACCATGCCGCCGCCCTCACCGCGCACGGTGCCATCGGCGCGACTGTCGAAGGTGAAGCATTTCCCGGACGGTGAGTGGGCGCCGAACTGTTCGTAGCGGGCGCCGCTCAGCGGCGACAGGATGAGATTGAGCCCGCCCGCCAGCGCCACCTCGGATTCCCCGCCCCGCAATGACTCACAGGCGAGGTGCACGGCGACCAGCGAAGAGGACTGTCCGCTGTCGACCACCAGACTCGGCCCGGTGAACCCGTAATGGTTGGAGATCCGATTGGCGGTGACGCCGCGCCCGACTCCCGGCAGCGAATACCGCCCCACCCCCGCGATCCCCCGCGCGGCCACCATCTCGGCGAAGTCGGTGCCGGAACCGGCCAGGAACACACCGACCCGGCCACCGTCGCGATCCCGGAATCCCGCGTCGTCCAACGCCTCCCAGCTCAGTTCCAGCCCGAGCAGCTGCTGTGGATCGATCGCGCGGGCCTCGTTGGGCGAGACTCCGAAGAATCCGGCGTCGAACTCCGAGGCCGAATCGAGGAAGCCGGCGGTTTCGCCGAGGCCCGCGCGGTCGGCGGGCGCCGCACCGATGGCGTCGCGTCCTTCGCGCAACAGCCGCCAGAACGCGTCCAGGTCGGGGGCGCCGGGCATCCGGCACGCCATACCGACAATGGCGATCTCATTCGCCGACTCGACCATGGGGTTTCCTCAATCTTGCCGATTTCGCTGAAAAGCACTGTGGGATGGGGGAAGTGACCGGACCGCAGGCGTGCGCCGTGCCGGTCCGCGGCGCTCAGGAGGGCGGTTCCCCGGCCGCCGCGCCGAGCGAGCCCAGCCACTGCCGCATCCGCTCGGCCACCACCGGTACCGCGTCGTCGATGACGGTGAGATGGTCGGCCGGGATCTCCACGGTCACGCCGCGGTGTTGCCACTGCGGCACGGGTTCGGGCAGGGCGAGACCCGGCATCGTGGTGGTCGCCCGCAGCACCAGTGTCGGGGCGGAGATCGGCAGCGCGGGCCGGCTGCCGTAGATCCGCGCGTAGTCGGCCATCACCACCAGCGAGCGGTCGTCCACGGCGATCAGCTCGTGACCGCTGTCCAGTGCCAGGCCGAGCGCGCTGGCGAAGACCGCGCGATTACCGGCTTCGTCGTCGGGTGAATAGGTGTCGATCATCGCGACCCCCAGTGCCGGCCGCCCCCGCGCGGCGAGCCGGCCCGCGAGCCCGTGGGCGAGCGCGCCGCCGATCGAGTACCCGGCCAGGACGAAGGAGCCGGCGCCGACCGTGTCGAGGGTGATATCGGCGAGCTGATCGAGTAGCCCGTCCCAGGACGAGGGCAGCGGCTCCCCCGGCCGGGTTCCGGGCAGCCACAGGGCGTGCACCGAGAAGTCGGAACCCAGTTCCCGGGCCAGTTTCCCGAACTGGTGCGGTCCGTTGCCGATCAGGAAGGACGGCACGCAGATCACCGTCGGCCCATTGCCTCCGCGGGCCAGCCGCATCGGCTTACCGATATCCCCCGGCCCGGCCGGGCGATCGAACGCGACGGTCAGCTCCGCGCTCTGGATCAGCAGCGGCAGCACCTCGTCGACGGCGCCGCGCCGGTGGGCCGCCACGACCAGTTCGGTGAGGCTGCCCCGCGGACCCGAGGTCGCGGCGGGCGCGGCCGCCGGTTCCGGCCCGGCGGCGGCCAGCCGCTCGCTCACCATCTCGGCGACCGCCGCGGCGGTGGGATATTCGAACACGAGCGTCGACGGCAGAGTCAACCCGGTGAGCGCGGCCAGCCGGTTGCGGAACTCCACCCCGCCCAGCGAATCGAACCCCAGTTCGGCGAACAGCGCGTCCGGATCGACGTCCGCGGCCGAACTGTGCCCGAGCACCAGCGCGGCCAGCGCCCGGATCTCGTGCAGCGCCAGGTCGTAGTGCTCGGCTTCGGGTGCCGTCCCGAGCCGCTGCGCCAGTGACCCGGTATCCGCCGCCGGGGCGGTGACGGGGACCCGCACCAGATCACGCAGCACCGGCGGCAGCACCCCCGACCGCGAGAGCGCGGTGAGCGCCTCGGTATCGAGCACTGCGGTGAGCGTCAGCGGATGGGTGCCGGCGAGTGCCCGGTCGAAGAGTGCCAGACCCGTCTCCGCGCCGATGGGCACCAGACCGAGCCGGGTGCGGATCTGGCGCACCATGTGCTCGGCCCCGGCCTCGCCGAGCCCCGCCGCCATACCGATCGTCCACAGGCCCCAGGCCAGGGTGTGCGCGGGCAATCCGGCCGCGCGGCGCTGCTGGGCGAGCGCGTCCAGGAAACGGTTCGCGGCCGCGTAGTTGCCCTGTCCCTGCCCGCCGAGCAGCGGCGCGGCCGAGGAGAACATCACGAAGGCCGCCAGCTCGTGGTCCCGGGTGAGTTCGTGCAGGTTCAGCGCGGCGTCGATCTTCGGACGCAGGACCCGGTCCAGCTGGTGTGGTGTCAGTGTGTCGATCGTGCCGTCGTCGATCACCCCCGCGCTGTGGACCACCGCGGTCACCGGGTGCTCGGGGCCGACCGAGTCCAGCAGGGCGGCCAGCGCCGCGCGGTCGGCGACATCGCAGGCGGCGACCCGCACCTGTGCCCCGGCCGCGGTGAGTTCGTCGACCAGTTCACCGGCCCCCGCGGCCGCCGGTCCGTGCCGGGAGACCAACAGCAACTGCCGCACCCCGTGCGTCGCGACCAGATGCCGGGCCACCAGCGCGCCCAAACCCCCGGTGCCGCCGGTGATCAGCACGGTACCGGTCCCGAAGGTCACCGGCCGGCCGTCCGGCGCACCGGCCCGCACCAGCCGAGGCACCAGCGCACCGGACTCCCGGACAGCCACCCGGGGCTCGCCGAGCGCGACGGCGTCGCACACCGCACGGGAGGTCAGCGGGCTCGTCCCGGTGTGGTCGAGCTGGACGATCCGTCCCGGATACTCCGCCTGCGCGCAGGCCAGCAGGCCCGAGACCGCCGCCGCCGCCGGATCGCAGAACTGTCCCGGTATCTCGGCGGCATCGCCGGTCACCGCGACCAGCGTGTGCTCCCCGGTCCGCTCGTCGGCCAGCCAGGTGCGCACCGCCGCCAGCGCGGCGCCGACCCGCGCCCGGGCCGCCGCGGCCGTACCGCCGGACCCGGCGGCCTCGTCGGTCCGCCAGACCACGATGCGAGGAGCGTCGGATTCCGCGAGCAGCGCGCCGAGATCCGGGAACACCACGGCGTCACCGGTGACGGGCACCGCGCCCACCACCGCGACCCGGTCGCGCGGCGCCGCGGCCGGTGCGGGCGCCGGGGTCCAGGCGAGGGTGTAGAGCGGATCGGTGCCGGCTCGGGACCGGTGCAGCATCCGGGTGTCGACCGGCCGGGCGAGCACCGATTCGATAGATATCACCGCATTCCCGGCGATATCGACCGCGTCGACACGCACCGAGTCGGTATCGACCAGCCCGACCCGCACACGCACCGCGTCGGCCGCGGGCCGGGCCAGACGCACCCCGGCGTAGGAGAAGGGCAGCGGCACCTTCCCGGCGTCGGTATCGGCCAGCCGGTCCAGGGCGGGATGGAAGGTGGCGTCCAGCAGCGCCGGGTGGACGCGGAACGGCTGTCCGTCGAGACCCGCGGGCAGGCGCAGCTCCGCGTACACCTCGTCACCGGCGGTCCATGCCGCCCGCACATCCTGGAAGGCGGGGCCGTATCCGAAGCCCATATCGGACAGACGCTCGTACAGCCGAACCGGGTCGATCGGTTCCGCGCCCACCGGCGGCCACACCCGCGTGTCGAACGCGGGTGCGACGTCCCCGGTCGTGCCGGGCGCCAGCACTCCCACCGCATGGGTCGTCCACGCGGTATCTCCGGTGGACGCACCGGCGGCGCGCGAATGCACCGTGAAGCGGCGGCCGCCGTCGCTCGCGGCGGCTTCCACCACGACCTGGATGTCCACGGCGGCCGCGTCGTCGAGCAACAGCGGCGCCTCCAGCACCAGCTCCCGGATCGTCTCCGCGGCGAGCCGGCTTCCGGCGTGCAGGGCCAGTTCGACGAACCCGGTACCCGGCACCAGCACCGTCCCGAAGACCGCGTGGTCGGCGAGCCACGGGTGGGTGCGCGTGGAGATCTGTCCGGTGAACAGCCACTCGTCCCGGCCGGCGAGGGCATGCGCGGCGCCGAGCAGATGGCCCGAGGGCTGTCCCGGCGTACCGGTGCCCGGCTCCAGCCAGTACCGCTGACGCTGGAAAGCGTAGGTGGGCAGTTCGAGCCGGTGAGTGGCCCGCCCGGCGAACAGCGGTTGCCAGGAGACCTCCAGGCCGGCGTTGTGCGCCTGGGTGAGCATCCGGGTGAACTGGGTGACCTCGTCGGCCGTGCGCCGGGCCGCGGCCGCGACGAGCGACCCGGCTTCGATCTCCGGGCGGTCGATGAGACATTCGCTGGTCATCGCGGTGAGTACCGCGTCCGGACCCAGTTCCAGGAAGCGCCGCGCGCCCGATTCGACGAGCGTGTCCACGGCGGGAGCGAATCGCACACAGCCCCGGACCTGTTCGACCCAGTAGCCGGGATCGGTCGGGTCCGCACCGGTCGCCGCACCGGTGCAGACGATCGGAATCGATGGCGCACTGTAGGCCAGACCTTCGGCGATCGACCGGAACTCCGCGAGCATCGGTTCCATCAGCACCGAGTGGAAGGCGTGGCTCACCCGCAGTCCGGAGTTGCGGATCCCCTCGCCGGCCAGCAGCTTCTCGACCGCGTCCACCGCGTCCGCGGTCCCGGAGAACACCACCGAGCGCGGACCGTTGACCGCGGCCAGCGACAGGGTCCCCGGGTGGTCTGCCAGCAGTTCGGCCGCCTCCGCCGCGGTGAGTGCCGCCGCCAGCATCGCGCCACCGGACGGGAGCGCGCCCATCAGCCGGCCGCGCGCCGCCACCAGCGCACAGGCGTCGCGCACCGACCACACACCCGCCACATGGGCGGCGGCGAGTTCGCCGATCGAATGTCCCGCCACCAGATCGGGGGCGAGGCCGAAGGATTCGAGGAGCCGGAACAGCGCGACCTCGTAGGCGAACAGCGCGGGCTGGGTGAACTCCGTCCGGTTCAGCAGTTCCGTCGCCGCCGGGTCGAACATCAGCGCCCGCAGCGAGCGTCCGAGCAGCGGGTCGAACCGGTCGCACAGCTCGTCCAGGGCCCTCGCGAACACCGGGAAGGCGCCGTAGAGCTCGCGGCCCATCCCGGCCCGCTGGGCGCCCTGCCCGGTGAACAGGAACGCGGTCCGGCCGGGTTTCGGTCCGGATTCCCGCGCCGCGGCGGCCAGCTCGGCCAGTCCCGTCAGCAGTTGTTCCCGGTCGGCGCCGACCACCGCCCCGCGACGATCCCACCGGGTCCGGTGGCCGAGCAGGGTGGCCGCGACACTCCACAGGTCGGCGGTGGGCCGGTCGAGCAGCCACTGCCGCAGTCGATCCGCCTGTGCCCGGAGCGCGTCGTCGGTCTTCGCGGAGAGCAGCAGCGGTACCACGGTGGTCTGCGCGGGGGCGGCCGTGGCCTCGGGGGCGGCCGCGTCACCGGCCGGTTCCGTCGGGGCCTCTTCGATGATGACGTGCGCGTTCGTCCCGCTGATACCGAACGAGGACACCCCGGCCCGGCGTACCCGCCCGGAACCGGCCGGCCACTGTTCGGCTTCGCTCAGTACCCGCACCGCCCCGGAGGACCAATCCACGTGCGGGGACAATTCGTCGGCGTGCAGTGATTTCGGCAGCACCTGGTGGCGCAGCGCCTGCACCATCTTGATCACGCCGCCCACGCCCGAGGCCGCCTGCGAATGGCCGATATTCGATTTCAGCGAGCCGATCAGCAACGGCCGCTCCGCGCGCCCCCGGCCGTAGGCCGCGAGCAGTGCCTGGGCTTCGATCGGATCGCCGAGCGCGGTTCCCGTCCCGTGGGCCTCCACCGCGTCCACATCCACCGGTCGCAGGCCCGCGTCGGCCAGCGCCGCCGCGAGCACCCGTTCCTGTGACAGGCCGTTGGGCGCGGTCAGCCCGTTGCTGGCGCCGTCCTGGTTCACCGCCGAACCCCGGACGATGCCCAGCACGGTGTGCCCGGCGCGGCGGGCGTCCGACAGCCGCTCCAGCACCACCACACCCACGCCGTCGGCCCAGGCCACCCCGTCGGCAGCGGCGGAGAACGATTTGCACCGGCCGTCCGCGGCCAGACCCCGCTGCCGGGCGAAGTCCAGATACAGCGTGGGGGTCGCCATGACGGTCACTCCGCCGGCCAGCACCAGGGACGCCTCACCGCGGCGCAGCGCCTGGCAGGCGAGATGAATCGCCACCAGGGACGACGAGCAGGCCGTATCCACCGTCACCGCCGGACCTTCCAGGCCCAGCGAGTAGGACACCCGCCCGGAGGCCACACTGGCCGCCGAGCCGATGGACACATATCCCTCCGCCGCCGGCCCCGACGCCTTGGCGATGGTCCCGTAATCCTGGTAGGCCACACCGGTGATCACCCCGGTCGCGCTCCCGCGCAGCGAGACAGGATCGATGCCCGCGTGCTCGAGCGCTTCCCAGGAGACCTCGAGCAGTAATCGCTGCTGCGGGTCCATGGCCACCGCTTCCCGGGGACTGATGCCGAAGAAGCCGGCGTCGAAATCACCCGCGCCCCGCAGGAAACCGCCCTCGCGGGTGTAGACCTTCCCGAACCGGTCCGGGTCCGGATCGAACAACCCGGCGAGGTCCCAGCCGCGGTCGGTGGGGAACCCGGCCACCGCATCGGTTCCGGTCGCCACCAGATCCCAGAGATCGTCGGGAGATTCGACGCCGCCCGGGTACCGGCAACCCATTCCGACGATCGCGATCGGCTCGTCGAGTCTCTCCCGCAGTTTCGCCAGGTCGTCACGAGTCGTCATCAGCTCGACAGTGACCTTTTTCAGGTACTCCAACGTCCGGCCGGAAGAGTCACCGGTGCCTTTGTCCATGTATCACATCCGCAAATTCGAAATGGGTTGCCAGAAAGCCCGGTCCGGACTTTCCGGTTTCCAGGAGAACGCTCAAAGTTGTTCGGGTCGTTTGCTTTACCCGGTAAATGAGTACACGGAGCAAAGGGCCGTCATTGTTTCGGATCAACCGCTCCGGCCACAACGCCGAGAGGATTGCGCAGAATGTCTATTTTGTCCCGTCGCCTATCGGCGTGTGTCAGACGCGCGGGACGGAGAGTATTCGATGCCTTCGGCCACTGCACGCGACCGGACGGGCTTGCCGCATCGGCCGAAAACCACCGATGACGACTTCACGAATTACATTGACGGCTCGTATCATTCGGATAAACGACCCGTGGGCGAAACCATCGAATTCACGCACACAACCCGTGGCCACCAGAACCATTTTCCCGTCCCAAGAACGAAACCACTTCTCCATCGGATTCCCCGGCACCGCGGAATCCGTGAGTTCGCCGGCCGGATCCGCCGGCCGCGCAATTACAATGCCACCGCGCTCGAATTCCCGCAACCTGCCGATTTCCGGTAACCGGCCCTTCGCTTGAAAGACACCGGCACGCAACGTAACAGAATTTGCGGCGGCGCTCCCACCGCGTTCCACCACGAACCCCGCACGCGCCACGCCGGCACCCGCAGCAGCCCCGGGCCGCACACCCGGTCGCCACACCCCCGGCCCCCGGGCCGTCGTCACCACCACCGGACCCGACCGGCCGATGGAATCCGTCACCTCGACCTCACGCTCGAAATCTCCACATCGCACACATCTGAAAACCGACCGATCAACACGGTCCAAGACGAGTGTGGCAGAGTGCGCGCGGATTCGCAGCTCATACCCCCACAATAGGCCTCCGCACCCCACGGAGTGTGACTCGAAAACCGCGGCGACCTGGTCTTTTTCGCCGGTCGGCGCAGCCGCCGACCGCGGCCCACCGCGGCCCGCCCGAGCGGCCGGCACCGGCGCTCGCACCCGAGTCCACCCGGTGACCGGAAACCGCCGCGGGCACAACCACTCGCGCACGCGACATTTCACCGGCCCAGCGTCCGACTCGCCTCGGCACAGCCGTCCACCGGGCGGCACGGAAGGAAAGATCCGGGCGCCGCGTCCGATTCACCGCGGGGGCCACGGCCGTCCCATTCGCCATACGGCTCCTTCGGCGACTCGGCTCCCCGAGCGCCACCAAAGGGCAATTTCGTTCAGCGTATAATCATCCCCACCATTGGCGATACCCCCGAGCCGTGGACCGTGCCCCGCTCGCGGTACGGCACCATCGGACGATGCGAACCGGTGCCCGCCGGCCTGATTCCCCGCCGAGTCCGGCCGGATACCGCCGAGCGGCTTCCGCCCGACTTCTACCGGCTCCGGGGCGCGTTCACCGCCGGCCGACTGGGCAGCGCCCTCGGCGCCGGCGCGCTGCCGCTGGTGGCGATAGTGCTGGTCGGCGCCTCCGATCTCCCGGTCTCACTGATGGTCGCGGGCGCCGGGGTCGCGGCGGCCGTGATCGCTCTTCCGCTCGGTTCAAAGCTCTCCACGCTGGGCGGGCCGGTCGGCGGACTGCTCGTCGCGGTATCCGGGACGACGACCACACTGATCATCGATTCGCTCGGACACCTGGTGTCGGCACTGGGTATCCGCCGGATCCGCACGCCCGAAACGCCACCCGCGCACCGGAACAGCGACCGCGGTACCGCGCAGGGGATCGAAGCGGGCTGGACCTACCTCTTCGCGCACCCGACCCTGCACCGGCTGTTCTGGAACGCCACGCTCTGCGGCGGTTCGCTGGTGCTCATCTCACCGTTGCCGGCGCTGCTCGTACTCCGCGAACTGGGTTTCCCGCCATGGCAGTACGGGCTGGTCCTCGGCCTGCCGGGGCTCGGCGGACTGCTGGGATCCTGGTGCGCCCCGCGGCTGGTCGCCCGGTTCGGCGAACACACCGTCCTGCTCGGAGCGGGCACGCTGCGCACCTGCTGGCCCGGGCTGATCGTGCTCGCCGGGCCCGGACCGCTCGGGCTCACTGTCCTCCTGGTCGCCGAAACACTGCTGCTCCTCTGCGCCGGCGTGTTCAACCCGGTGTTCGCCGCCTATCGCACGAACCACACCGCCGACGACCATATGGTGCGTGTCGGCACCGCCTGGTCGATCAGCGCGAAATGCGTCCAGCCCGCGTTCATCGCTCTCGGCGGTGTTCTCGCGGCCGCGCTCGGCGTGCGCGCGGCGATCGCCCTGGCGGCGTTGGCGCTACCGGCCAGCGCCGCCCCGCTGCCCTGGGGCGGCGGGCACGGAGACCCGCGACCGGGTCCGGACACCGGCGGGAATCGATCAGGGCTCGATGAGTCCGGCGCGGATGGCGTAACGGGTCAGCGCCAGCCGATCACGTAACCCGAGCTTCTGCAGGATATTGGCCCGATGCCGGTCCACGGTCTTCACACTGATGACCAGGTCGCCGGCTATCTCGCGCGACGAATACCCCTCCGCGACCAATTTCACGATCTCCTCCTCGCGCGGCGTGAGCAGGCTGCGCGGCAGGGGCTCGTCGCGGTCGGCGTGCTGCAACCAGTCGCGGATCAGGGAATTCACCGCGCCGGGATACAGATAGGACTCGCCGCGCAGGGTCGCCCGGCATGCCTCGAGCAGATCGCGGTCGGCCACGGATTTCAGCACATAGCCGGAGGCGCCGACCCGCAGCGATTCGAAGAAGTACTGTTCGCTGTCGTACATCGAGAGCATGAGGATCCGCACCTGCGGGGCGTCCCGGTGGATCTCGCGGGCGGCCTGGATCCCGGTCATCCGCGGCATGGCGATATCCAGGATCGCGAGGTCGACGGGGATGTGACCGATCTGCTGTACCGCCTCGTGACCGTTGGCGGCCTCGGCGACGACGGTGAGGTCGGGTTCGGCGTCCAGGATCAATCGCAGGCCGGAGCGGACGAGCGCGTGATCGTCGGCGAGCAGGACGCGGGCCACGGCCGGGTTCGTCACGGTGTGCTCCTTTCGCCTCGATGGGGGATACGCAGGCAGATCTCGGTGCCGTCCCCGGGCGGCGATTCGATCGTCAGGGTGGCGTTCACCAGCAGTGCGCGTTCGCGCATCCCACGGATACCGGAGCCGTCCCCGGCCACCCCGCCGTGTCCGTCGTCGGTGACCCGCAACACCAGCGAATCACCGTGCACCCGCAGACTCAGCCCGACCCGGTGGGCGCCGGCGTGCCGGGCGATATTGGTCAGGCTCTCCTGGGCGACCCGATAGCAGACGAGTTCGATATCTGGATCCAGCCGCGGCAGTTTCCGGTCGACGTCGCGGGTCACACCGATACCGGCCGTCGAGCTGAACTCGCTGCACAGCGCACTCAACGCGCTGGACAGACCGAGATCGTCGAGTACATCGGGCCGCAGCCGCCGCGCGATTCCCCGCACCTCGTCCAGGCAGGCGCGCACGGTCTCCTGGGCACCGTGCAGGACATCGACGACATCGGTGGGGGCGCGGTCGGCGGCCCGCTTCATCGACAGCAATGCCACGGTGAGACTCTGGCCGATCTCGTCGTGCAGTTCCCGCGCGATCCGCCGGCGCTCACCCTCCTGGGCGGCCAGGGCGGACGCGCTGGCCGCCGCCCGTTCGGATTCGAGCCGGTCGACCATCGCGTTGAACGAGTCGATCACCCGGGACAGGTCGCCGTTGCCGCGCTCGTCGAGCCGGCCGCTGCGCCGCAGCGGGTCCACCCGGCGCATGGAGACGACGAGCTGATCCAGCGGAGCCAGACTGGACCGCAGCAGGAAGGCATTGGCCGCCAGGATCACCACCAGCCCCACCGCCAGCACCGGTATCTCGGTCAGCCGCACCCGAGACGAGACGGTCGCCGGCGAGACCGCCAGCACCAGGGTGCCGAGCGTGAAGACCAATCCGTTGATGAGGAAGATTCGCCGGAACAGCGCGTCGACCGGGGTCCGGGTATGCCGCCGGAACAGGCCGTTTCCAGTATCCGGACGGTCCATGACCTCAGTGTGGCCGTCGGCGTCCGGGCTGTCCATGGGGCGTGACACCCATCTTCGGGACACGTCGCTACACGACCCCGGCCACCGGAGATGGGTAGCGGCACCGATGGCCGTCGATACCGCCGCGCGCCGAGACTGGAACCCGGGAAAACCGGCTGCGGGAGGAGCGTTCGACGTGGACATCGACCGCGGCACCGTACCGGGCCAGGGCACCGTGCACCACCTGCTGACCCGCAGCGGTGATCGCTTCGCCCTGGTCACCGGCACCGAAGGCGACAAACACCTGCACGTCTACCACACCGCCCGCGACGAACCCGTCCACACCGTCGCACTGGGCCCGGACGAAGCCGATCAGCTCGCCGAACTGCTGCACAGCACACCCCTGCCCGACCGGGTGGCCCGGCTGGAACGGCTGATGGACCAGTTCACCGGCGACAGGTTCCGGCCATGACAACCCTCTCCCCGCACGCGCGACGGGACCATCCGATGCAAGCACACGAGATCGCGGTCGGGCTGCCGACCGTTCGCACCGGCGACCCTGTCGCCAAGGCCATGCGGTTGATGGTGGTCAACCGGCTACCCGGCCTCATCGTGGTCGACGAGGCCGGCCGGCCCGTCGCCGTCCTGCCCGGCACCCAGGTGCTGCGACTGGCCATCCCCAGCTCCTATCAGGACGATCCCGCGCTGGCGCGCACCATCGACGAACTACACGCCGAATTGTTCTGGCGCGAACCCGGCGATCTCACGGTGGGCGACTGTCTGCCCGAGCACGCGCCGCGCCCGGCCGTGGTGCACCGCGACGCCACCCTGCTGGAGATCGCCGCCCTCATGGCGCAGCGGCACAGCCCACTGGTCGCGGTGGTGGATCGGAACCGGACCCTGGTCGGCGGCATCACCCTCGAACGACTACTGGTCAGCCTGGCCGTCGCCGGGCCCGACGACTGAGCCACCGGGCCGAGGGGAGGTGCGCCGATGAACCAGATCCTGGCGGTCGTCGTATTCGTCGGGGCGTTCTGGTTCATCGCCACCGAACGCGCGGACAAGGTGAAGGTCGTCCTGGTGGCGTCCGGGATGATGACCGTTCTCGGTCTCGTGCCCGGCGAGGAGGTCTTCTACAACGCGCACGTCGGCATCGACTGGAACGTGATCTTCCTGCTGCTCGGCATGATGATCATCGTCGGCGTCATCAAGCAGACGGGCCTGTTCGACTTCCTCGCCATCTGGGCCGCGAAACGATCTCACGGCAGCCCGTTCCGGCTGATGGTGATGCTGATGATCATCACCGCGGTCGCTTCGCCGCTGCTCGACAATGTCACCATCATCATGCTCGTCGCACCGGTCACCATCGTGGTGTGCGGGCGGCTGGGGTTCGCCGCGCAGCCGTTTCTCATCGCCGAGGTGCTCGCCGCCAACATCGGTGGCGCGGCCACTCTGGTCGGCGATCCGCCCAATATCATCATCGGCAGCCGGGCGGGTCTGACATTCAACGACTTCCTGCTGCACATGGCCCCGGCCGTGGCGGTGATCTTCGCGCTGTTCGTCCTGTTCACCCGCTGGCTGTTCCGCAAGCATCTGCGCGAACGTTCCGAACACATCGAGACGGTGGCGGCCCTGCAGGAACGCCGGGCCATCACCGACCCGCGCCTGCTCACCCGCGCCCTGCTCGTACTGGCCGGGGTCGTGGTGGGTTTCGGCCTGCATTCGATGCTGCACGTGGCGCCGTCCATCATCGCGCTGCTCGGCGCGGGCGCCATGGTTCTGATCTCCCGGCTCGATCTCGGTGACATCCTGCGCGAGGTGGAATGGGGCACCCTGGTGTTCTTCATGGGCCTGTTCGTGATGGTCGCCGGTCTGGTGCACACCGGTGTGATCGAGTTCCTCGGTGACGCGGCCGTCGCGGCGTTCGGCGACAATCCGCTGTTCGCTTCGGCAGTCCTGGTCTTCGGTTCCGCCGTCGTGGCCGCGTTCATCGACAACATCCCCTATACGACCACCATGGCCCCGGTGGTCGAGGGGCTGGTCGAACAGACTCCCGATCACGGGCAGAGCGGCGCGCTGTGGTGGGCGTTCGCCTTCGGCGCGGATTTCAGCGGGAACGGCACCGCGGTCGCCGCGAGCGCCAATGTGGTGGCACTCGATATCGCGCGCCGGGCCGGGCACCGGATCACCTTCTGGCAGTTCACCAGGTACGGCATCGTGGTCACGGCACTCAGCTGCGTGCTGGCCTGGGCCTATGTGGCCGTCCGGTACTTCTGAGCGGTCGGAGCCCGGCCCCGGATCACGGTCGGCGCGACGTTACCCCCGCGGCCTCGTCCGGCGGCTATACCGCCACGCGCTCGGTATCGGCCGCGGGGAGCGGCGGCAGTTCCAGGTTCTCCCGGAAGGTGGCACCGAGATAGTCGGCGCCGACGATATCGCGGCGGCGCAGCTCGGGCAGCAGGCCGTTGATGACGAAATCCCGGGTGCGGGGATCGTCCAGGCCGCCCAGCGAGATGATGTCGAGAACTCCGGCGCGATAACGCTCTTCGATGGCATCGGCCAACTGCTCCGGCGTCCCCGCCGCCGACCAGTGGCCGGTGTGCCGCGCGTCCAGGATCAACTCCCGCAGGGTGCGCCCGGAACCGGCGAGGCGCGCGAAGATCTCCACCCGCCCGCGTCGGCGGTGCACCGAATCCACCGTGGGAAGAACGCTTTCCGGCAGCGGCCGATCCAAGGGCAGATCGGAGAGGTCGACCCCGCCGCCGAGCATATCCGCGAGCAGCCGGCGGCCGGCCTCGAGATCGAAGGACTCCTCCTGCTCCCGGACCAGCCGCGCGGCCTCGGCCTCGGTCGCGCCGTAGGTGGCGTGGAAGGAGCTGAAGATATACGGCAGCCCCGCCGGCCGGCCCAGGTCCCGGGCGCGGCCCCGGATCTTGTCCGTGTACGCGCGGGCGTCGTCGAGTGTGGTGAGCGAGGTGAACACGGCTTCGGCGAAACGGGCGCCGAGTTCGATCCCGCCCGCCGACTGACCGGCCTGGAACTGCACCGGGCGTCGCTGCGGCAGCGGCGGGATGTTCAGCGGACCGCGCACGGTGAAATGCTCACCCCGGTAGTCGATCGGGCGCACGCGGGCCGGATCGAGTACGGCGCCCCGCGGCCGTCCGGGGTGAGGGCGCCCGGGCCCCACGAGTCGAAGAGGGCGTGCACCACCTCCAGCGATTCCGCGGCCCGCGCGTAACGCTGTTCCGGCCCGGGCAATTCCTCGTCGCTGGAGTTCTCCTCGCCCAGCGAGGAGGTCACGGCGTTCCAGCCGGACCTGCCGTTGCTCACATGATCGAGGGTGCCGAAGAGCCGGGCCAGATTGTAGGGGTGGTGGAAGGTGGTCGTGACCGTGGCGATCAGGCCGATATGCCTGGTCACCGAGCTCGATGCCGAAAGCTGGATCAGCGGCTCCTGCGCGCCGATCGCCCCCTGCGCGCCGAAGCTGAGCAGATCGGCGGCGAAGAGCGCGTCGAACCTGTGCTCCTCGGCGACCTTCGCGACGGCGATCGCGGTGTCGAGCGTCGACCGTCCCGGATCCACCGCCGCCGCGTAGATATCGGTACCGCCGCTGACTCCGGTGACCGTTTTGAGATGCCGTCGAGCTCTGCTACGCGATACCACCTGCCGACGATAAGGCGGTGGTCGGACCATCGGGCAGCATTGCGCTCAGCGTGATTCCGAGCGCTCGCGCACCGCCCCGCCGGGCCGCTCCGTAATCCCCCTTCGGAACACGGAACGGCCCTGCCGCAGATGCGCTGCGGCGAACAGACGCAACCGCGGCGGGAAGAGATCGGCGTCGTCGCACAGGCGGCCGCCCGAGTCCAGCTCCAGCGTCGCGGCCGGCCCCACCGCGACCAGACGGTGCCGTGAAGGGCGTCACCGCCGACACCACGCCGTCCACCCCGCGGAGCAGCGCCGCCCACTCCGCCGAAAACGGGCGTCCCCCGCGACCACGCGCGGGTCCGTGGGCAGATCCGGGTGCCGACCGGGTTCGCGCACCCCCGGTGACCTCGTATCCGTCCCGCAGCAACGCGGCGGCGACGGTCCGGCCGACCCGATCAGGTCAGCCGGCGGATGTCCCCGCGCACCCGGTAGAAGCCGCCGCGGGCCGACTCGGCCACCCCGTCCACCACGTAGCGGGTACCGGCCTGCCGGATATCTCTGGGGAACTGGACATTCCATTCCCGCCGGTAGCCCGGCGAGACGATATGGACCCGCAGCCGCCCGCCCACATCGATACATTCGACGACCACACCACCCCCGGCATCGGTGACCACCTCGACGGTGCTGCTGGGCACCACGGCCGCCAGCGGCGGCGCCTTCACCGAGACGGTCGGCGGCAGCACCCCCTGCTCGGCGTCGCCGACCGCGGTCTCGCTCACATCGAGGCAGGCCAGGGTGCCCGCGGTGGTGACCAGGTACAGCCGGTCGTCGTGGTACTGCATCGAATACGCCGACCCGCAGCCGGTGCCGAGTTTCCAGAGCCGGCGGCCGTCGGCGTCGAAGCAGTACACCGAGGAGTAGTTGTCACCGGCGAAGACGTAGCGCCCGTCCGGCGAGGCCGCGCACGAGTACACCGCGGCATCGCACTGGAACGCCCGGTCCGCCCGGCCGTCCTTGTCCAGCATGCGCACCTGGTTGCGCGCGGTACCGGCGTACACCGCGTCGGCCTCCTGCCAGCCGAACAGCACCGCACCGCCGGTGCCGCGGCGCCACCGGTGGTCACCGGAGCCCAGATCGTATTTGGTGACCCCGCCCGAATGTCCGTGGTACACCCCGTCCGCGTCGATTCGCACCATCCAGCCGGAATCGCCCTCGCTGCGCCGCGACCACAGCGATTCCTCCTCGTGGTCGATCACGGTGAGGCCGCCCTGCACATCGGAGACACCGAGGATGCCGTCGTGGATATCGAGCCAGTAGATATCCACGTCGGCGGCGATATCGTAGGCCGCCCGCGGCACCTTGCCGGACAGATCGTAGACACGGCCGTCGTCACAGCCCGCGTAGATCCAGAAATCGTCGGCGACAATACATTTGACCGAGTCGGGCAGCCGGAAGCGACCGGTCACCTCGCCCGTCGGGGTGAGCGTGAAGACGTCGCCGTTCTCGTTGCCCACCCAGCAGCGCTCGGAGTCGATGAAGATACCGAACGCCGCGGCACCCGAATCGAAGGTCCACAGCACCGGCGCGGTCCGGGCGGTGGAACGCCCGCTGGTGATCGCGCGGCGGGTGACCGGCCGCGCCGCCCGGGCGCCCGGGACCGCGGGGGCATAGCCCTTGCGGACCTTCTCGCCGATCTTCTTCTGCGCCGCCGCCTGCGCCTTCTGCGCGTCGGCGAAGGAGCTGACCTTGCTCTGCCCGTGGTCGCCGATCCGGCCGTACCGGATCGTCACCCGGGTACCGTCCACAGCGACCTCGTAGAACTTGTGCGCCGATCCTCCTTCCTCCGACAGTTCGAGATAGGTCGTAGTTGCCGTGGTCATACTGGTCCCGCTCGTCGTCGTTGCGCTTCGACGCGAAAAGTAGCAACCGGCACCGACATCCGGAACACCCTCGCATCCGGCAGCGCGGACCCCGCGGGCACCGGGTCCCGGTCACCCGGCAGAGACAGTGCTCACACCGCGTCACGCGCCCCGGCCCGGTCTCGTCCCAGTGGTAGGAGCCCTCAGAGAACGGAGCCACCATGCCTCGACAGCGCGCCCATGTCCTCGTGATCGGCGGCGGATACGCCGGAACCCTGGCCGCCAACCGGCTGCGCCGGCGCCCGGACCTCGGGATCACGCTGGTGAATCCGCGGCCGGAGTTCGTCGAACGGATCCGATTGCACCAGTTCGCCGCCGATACGGGTCCGGCGACCGTCGGCTACGACGCACTGCTCGGCAGCGGAATCGATCTACTGGTCGACACCGCGACACGGATCGACACCGGCACCCGGACGGTCCACACGGCCGGCGGCGACGAATTGACCTACGACTACCTCGTCTACGCCGTCGGCAGCACCGCGACGCCGGGCTCGGCGGTACCCGGCGCGGCCGAATTCGCCTTGTCCCCGTCCGAACTCGGACCGGCGCGGCGCCTGCGCGCGGCACTGGCCGGGTCGGCCGCCCACGCCCCGGTCACGGTCGTCGGCGCGGGGCTGACCGGGTTGGAGACCGCCGGCGAACTCGCCGAACAAGGCCGGACGGTGCGGTTGATCTGCGGCGGTGTACTCGGCCCCGCGCTCAGCGCATCGGGGCGGCGCGCGGTGCGCACCCGGCTACGGCGGCTGGGGGGGGTGGTGCCGATCAACCCGCGCCATCCGCTCGTGGTCGCGAGCCAGGCGCAGACCGCCCATGCCGCCAGCCACCGCCGTTTCACTCTCGGTCTCGGCCTCGGCGCGCGCGACCTGGAAGAACCCGCCTTCGGTATCCGCACCGAGCGGCCGATCCGGCGGCTGCGCGAGTATCTCACCGTCCTACGCTCCGTACTCACCACGGGAACGGTCGATTTCACCGGAGAGACGGTCTCCGCGGCCCCGCCGCTCCCGGCGGCGGTGGCCGGCGGGGACAGGCCCGATATCGTCGTCGCGGCCATGGGCCCGCAGGCGGTGGCCGTCGCGGGCGAACTCGCCGACGGGATCGTGCCGTTCCTGGCCGGTCCACGCACCCTCGGCGGCGATATCGTGCCGCGGGCGGAAGGCGCCGCCCGGGCCGCGGGCCGGCCGGGGCCGCGGGTGATCGCGGGGGTCGCGGTGGTGGTGACCGACCGTCCCGAGCGGGTCCGGACCCGGGCGGGCGAACAGATGGCCTTCTACGACCGCATCCCGTCCTATCGCAGGGTCCTGGAACGCGAGGGTGTCGCCACCGCCGCGGAGCTGGCCGTGATCGGCACCGCGGCCGAGGTCGAAGCGCAACTGCGCCGCTATGCGGAAGCGGGCGCGACCGAACTGCTCGTCACCCAGACCGACCTCGGCGGCCCCGAGGACGAACTGGCGACCTGGCGCTTCCTCGGCGCACTCGGCGGCGTTCCGGTCTGATCCGGGCGCCCGGTTTCGCTCACGGCGCGCGCAACCCTGCCGGTTCCCGCCCGCGCCCGGTACCGTCCCACCCCGCCGGTCGCCGACGACCGGTTCAGCGGCCCTGGTCGGGCGGAAGTGTGGAGTGTGCGGTGACCGACGTGGGGCGAATATTCAGGGGTGCGCGGTGACCGCGACCGAGATCACGACGGACATCGCCGCCGCGCCGGCGGCGCCCGTCGCCCGCCGCGACGGTTACCGGCGGCTGATCCGGCCGGTGGCGACCCGGCTCGCCGCCCTCGTCCTGGTACTGGCGCTCTGGGTGCTGGTCACCGCCGCCGGCCTGGTCGACCCGCTGTATCTGCCGCCACCCGGCGCGGTCTGGGACGCTTTCGTCCGCGCCGGTACTCGGCATCCGATCGCGCCGGGTGTCGACCGGATGGTGATCGGGGAACAGAACTACTACCTGTGGGAACATCTGCTCGCCAGTCTCCAGCGGATCGGCGCCGGGGTCGGGCTGGCAGTCGTGGCCGGGCCGCTCACCGGGTTCGTCATGGGCATGTCGACCCCGGTCCGGCTGATCACCGAGCCGATCCTGAACTTCCTGCGGGCACTGCCCCCGCTGGGCTACATCGGATTGCTGATCGTCTGGTTCGGTATCGGGGACGTCTCCAAGATCTGGTTGCTCTTCCTGGCCGCGTTCCCGCCCATCGCCATCGCGACCTTGACCGGCGTCACCGGCGTCAAACAGGACTACCTGCACGCCGCCCGCTCACTGGGCGCAGGCCGGCGCCAGGTGATCGTCCGCGTCGTCCTACCCGCCACCCTGCCCGAGGTCATCGGCGGTATCCGGCTCGCCACCGCGTTCGCCTGGACCACCGTGGTCGCCGCCGAGCTCAACAACGGCATTCCCGGGATCGGCGGGCTCGCCTACATCTCCGGCACACAGCTGGACACACCGCTCACCATCGCCTGCATCATCGTCATCGGTTGCGCGGCGCTGGGCCTCGATTCCCTCCTGAAACTGGCCGGCGATGTGGCGGTCCCCTGGAAAGGCAAGGTATGAAACGCACACTTCGGAGCGCCGCCGCGCTACTACTGGCCCTCGGCGTGGCCGCCACCGCCGGCTGTGTCGAATCCGGGCGTGGCGACAGCGGCGCCCAGGACAGCGCGGCGGCCTGCCCCTTCACCCCCGACACCGCTGTCACCGCGACCGCCCGCATCGGATACCAGGCGATCCCGAATGCCGACCTCTACGTCAAGGACCGCGGCCTGCTGGAGGCGTGCCTGCCGAACGCGACCGTCACCTGGAGCCAGTTCTCCTCCGGCGCCGATGTGGTGCAGGCATTCGGCGCGGGCAGTATCGATATCGGCACCCTCGGCTCCAGCCCGGCCACCAAAGCGGTCTCCGCGCCGCTGCACCTTCCGGTGCGGGTGCTGTGGATCCACGACGTGATCGGCGAATCGGAATCGCTGGTGGTCAAGGACAAGGCGGTCACCTCGCTCGCCGGTCTGCGCGGTAAGCGGGTCGCGACACCCTTCGGCAGTACCGCGCACTACAGCCTGCTCGCCGCACTCGGCAAGGCCGGACTGACCGGCCAGGTGAACCTGATCAATCTCCAACCCAACGCGATACCCGGCGCCTGGTCCGGCAACCAGATCGATGCGGCCTGGGTGTGGGATCCGACCCTGTCCGAACTCACCGAGGCCGGCGGCACCGTCCTCACCTCCAGCGCGGAGACCGCGGCCCAGGGCGCCCCGACGTTCGATGTCGCCGCGGCCACCACCGCCTTCCTCGACCGGAACGGCGCGTTCGCGGCGGTGTGGGCGAAAGTCCAGAACTACGCGATCGAGCAGGTGCGCGCCGACCCCGAGGAGGCCGCGGTCGCGATCGGCGCCCAGCTCGGTATCGCCCCGGGGCAGGCGCGCCCGCAGCTGGCCGGCTACACCTATCCGACCGCGGCCGAGCAGGCCGGGCCGGAATACCTGGGCGGCGCGTTCGCCGGTGCCCTGCACAACACCGCGGAATTCCTGCTGAGCCAAGGCGGGATCGAGGCGGTCGGCTCCGGGCAGGCCTACCGGGATGCCATCTACCCGGACGCCGCGCGGGCAGCGGCCCGGTGACCGCCGCCACCCACCGGGTGACCCTTTCCGGGGTGAGCATGAGCTACCCGGGTGGTGGAGGTGGATCCCCCACCCAGGTCCTCGCGCCGACCGATCTGACCGTCGAGGGCGGTGAGTTCGTCTGCGTGGTGGGCCCGTCCGGCTGCGGTAAGACCACCCTGCTGAACATCCTGGCCGGGTTCCTGACGCCCAGCGGCGGCACGGTCCGGGTCGGGGACCGGCCGGTCACCGGGCCGGGCCCCGAGCGCGGCGTCGTCTTCCAGCAGCCGAACCTCTACCCCTGGCTGTCGGTCCGGCGCAATGTCGAGTTCGGGCCCCGGGTGCGCGGGGTCGAGCGGGCCCGGCGGCGGGCCGAGGCCGACCGCCTGCTCACCCTCGTCGGCCTCGACCGGTTCGGTGATCGGCGGCCCTACGAACTGTCCGGCGGCCAGCAGCAGCGCGTCCAGATCGCCCGTGTCCTGATCAACGATCCGCGAATCATCCTGATGGACGAGCCCTTCGGCGCCCTCGACGCGCTCACCAGGGAAAAACTCCAGAGCGAACTGCTGGCGCTGTGGCGGGAACGCCGCAACACCGTTCTTTTCGTCACCCACAGCATCGACGAGGCGCTGCTGCTCGGGACCCGGGTCATCGTCATGGGAGCCCGGCCGGGCCGGATCATCTACGACGCACCGACCACATTCGGGCACGATCTCGGCGACGCCGGTTTCGCGGAGGTCCGCGCCGACCCCGGATTCATCGCCATGCGTGACGAACTGGCCCGGCACATCTATACCGCGCACGCCGCCTGAGCACTCGATCCCGACCCCTCCGGCCGGAACGCCGAGTTCGCCGGTATACCGGAAATTCCGCCCACGGAAGGATGTTCACCGGATCGCGCGGTCGTAGGCTCGGCGAGATGACGGGTACCGGCGCCGCGCTGCCACACTACTTTCCGAGATGGATCGACCGGTTCGGTGTGCGGTTCGTGAACCCGTGGATGCGGCGTATCGCCCCTTCCCTCCCGGGCTACGCCGTCATCGAGCACACCGGAAGGAACTCGGGAACCCGGTACGAAACACCGATCTGTATTTTCCGCAGGGGCAGCACCGTGGCCGTGGTGCTGCTCCACGGCGAGACCGACTGGGCGCGGAACGCGGTGGCGGCGGGGCATGCCCGGTTACGTTGTCGCGATGGAATACTCGGCGTGCGCGCGCCACGGGTGGTTCCGCCTCGCGCCGCCACGGCAGAGGTCGCGCGTCTCGCACGCCTGGGCAACCGGGTGGCCGGAATCATCGTGTTCGATATCGACTGATCCGCGGCTTCCGCTGCCGACGGCGGTAGCACCGGGCACCAACCGCGCGACGGCTCGCCGACCACTACCGTGGCCCTGTGACCGCTCCCGAGATCCCGCGACCGTTCCCCGCGATCGAACCCTACGGTTCGGGTCTGCTCGACGTGGGTGACGGCAACCGGATCTACTGGGAGACCAGCGGCAACCCGGAAGGTCGTCCCGCGCTGGTGGTGCACGGCGGGCCCGGCAGCGGCGGCGGGCGCGGCGCGGGCACCGGATTCGACCCGCAGGCCTTCCGGATCGTGCTGTTCGATCAGCGCGGCTGCGGCCGGAGCCTGCCGCACGCCGCCGACCCGGCGGTCGATATGCGGCACAACACCACCGAGCATCTGCTCGCGGACATGGAAGCGTTGCGCGAACATCTGGGTATCGACCGGTGGTTGCTCTACGGCGGCTCGTGGGGTTCGACGCTGATCCTCGCCTATGCCGAACGTCATCCCGGCCGGGTCACCGGAATCGTGCTGGCCGGCGTGACGACGACCCGCCCGCAGGAGATCGACTGGCTCTACCACGGCCTGCGACTGCTGTTGCCGGTCGAATGGGAGCGGTTCCGCGCCGGCGCCCCGGCCGGCGTCCGGGACACGGAGCTGGTGGAAGCGTATCGGCGACTGATGGAAGACCCGGACCCCGAGGTCCGCGCGCGGGCCGCCCAGCAGTGGTGCGCGTGGGAGGACGCCGTGATCGCGCACGAGAATCTCGGCACGCCGGGCCAGTACAGCGCGAAACCCGACGCGGCGCGGCTCGCCTTCGTCCGGATCTGCACCCACTATTTCGCCCACGCCGCCTGGCTCCCGGACGGCATCCTGCTGCGCGAGGCCCCTCGCCTCGCGGGCATCCCGGGTGTGCTCATCCACGGCCGTCTCGACCTGTCCGCACCACTGCGCACCGCGTGGGAACTGGCCCGTGCCTGGCCCGACGCCGAACTGCGGATCGTCGACGACTCCGGGCACACCGGCAGCCCCGCGCTGCGCGCCGCCGTCCTGGGCGCCATCGCCCGCTTCGCGCAGTGACCCGAGTACGGCACCCCGGGTGCGGTCGCACCACCACAGCAGGAAGTATCGGCGCTCCCGCACGACTCTCGACAACCGGCGGGCGGTATCCGGATCCCCGCAGAACGCCCTGTCCGATTGCCGCCGGTGGACGGTCCGCCTCACCCCGATAGTTGTTCCATGAGCGCAACTTCTGCACACTCGGCCCGGCACATCCTCGAGGGCATGTATCGGGCCGAAGCCGAGTATCTCGCGGCGGGCGGCCCGGGCCGCGCTTCGTTCACCACGCTCGCGCCGTTCTTCGCACCCGAGGTCGAACTCCACCAGGCCGACGGTCTCCCTTACGGCGGTGTCTGGCGCGGCCACGCGGGTATGGAGCGATTCTTCCTCGCCATGAGCGCCACCTGGGATCGCTTCGATATGGCCGAGCAGACGATCCTGTCCGAGTCGGACCCGCTCGTGGTGCTCACCCGGGTGCGCGCCCGGTCCCGCACCACCGGACGCGAACTGGATTTCCCCCTCCTGCAGACGATCACCGTGACCGACGGACTGATCACCGAAGTGCGCCCGTTCTACTGGGACACCGCGGCCGTCACGGCCGTGTGCGGAGCAACCTCCTGAGACCATCAGCGGTGCGGCAGGCTCGCGGAAACACCTCGAATGGAAACGATGACACGGGTTCGGAACCCACCGAGAGGGGCGCCGGAATTCAGTCCCGGCGAGACCTACCCCGCTCATACCGCAGGTTGTGCAGATTCGATCTCGCTCGGGTACTCCCGGCGTCGGCAGCCCGGCGGTACCAGGACTCGGCGTCGACGATCTCACCGCGCTCCGCGCAGGACTCCGAGGTTGTACATCGCCAGCGTGTCTCCGGCATCGATCGCCTTGGCGTACCAGGCCTCGGCTGCGGCGGATTCGTCTCGCTCCGCCAGCAGGATCCCGACGTTACGCATCGCGGCGCTGTCCCGTACACCGAGCTGTCACACCAGGACGTCGCCGGACTTCCCAGGGGCCTCTCTCCGGTAGCTTCGCGGTTTCCGGTTGACGAGCCCGAGGTCGCCGCGGTAATGGGCGAGGAGCCGGCGGTCCATGACCGCGCGCCACAGCGGTGGGACGGCGGCGAGCAGGACCATGGTGGCGTAACCGAACGGCAGTTGCGGGGCCTCGTCGGAACTGCGCAGCGTCTGGTAGCGGCGGCCGGGATTCGCGTGGTGGTCGCTGTGGCGCTGGAGGTGGAGCAGGAAGACGTTGGTGACCAGGCGGTCGCTGTTCCAACTGTGGCGGGGTGTGCACCGCTCGTAACGGCCGTCGGCACGGCGGGCTCGGAGCAGACCGTAGTGCTCCAGGTAGTTGACGGTCTCGAGCAGCGCGATGCCGATCACGGCCTGCAGCACCAGAAACGGAAGGACGACGGGGCCGAAGACGAGAACCATCGCGCCGAACAACACGACGCTCATGGACCACGCCTGCAGCAACTGATTGTCCCGGCTGAACCACTTGTTTCCTCTGCGGGACAGGCGTTCCCGTTCCAGGGCGAGGGCCGAACGGAAGCCGCCGGCCGCGCTGCGCGGTATGAACGCCCACAGCGGCTCGCCGAAGCGAGCGCTCGCCGGGTCCTCGGGGGTGGCGACGCGGACATGATGGCCACGATTGTGCTCGACGAAGAAGTGACCGTACCCGGATTGCGCCAACGCGATCTTCGCCAGCCAGCGTTCGACACGCTCTACCCGATGACCGAGCTCATGAGCGGCATTGATGCCGATTCCGGATACAATACCCAATGTTACGGTCAGTCCCAGTTTGTCGACGAGCCCCAGTTCGGAGCCGGACCACATGTATCCCGCGATGGCCAGACCGGCGAATTGCATCGGTAGGAAGAGAAACGTGCACCAGCGGTAATAGCGATCGTTGGACAGTGCCTCGTAGTCTTCGTCGCGCGGACTGACGCCGTCGCTGCCGACTGCGATGTCCAGCGCCGGGATCACCACGAAGACGAGAATCGGGCCGATCCACCAGAACAGCGTGAGCCCGGTCGAGTGCACCAGTTCCGCCGGTAGTAGCGCGCAACCGGGCGCCACGGTGCTCAGCGGCCAGAGATAGCGTTTGTGATCACGCGCGTCCGCGCGTCTGAGAGGTGTCATATCCGTCTCGCTCGTTCATCCGGCGCATTCGATCGGGTACGAATAACGGGGTATCGCTGAACCGCCGCACATATCGGTACGCCCGGCCGGATCGGTCCGGGGCGCAGACACCCCTGGACCGACCGTGGCCGGGAACAGTACCGAGATGCACGCGATCAGCCGAGGGCGCGTGACAGTGGCAGGCCTGCTGCCGGTCGGGTTATCGGAGTTCCGGAATGGGTGGTGTCTCCCCCGGAACTAGGGTAGGGCCGCGCAGTTCACGGGAGCCGGCATGCCGGCGAGTCGATCGGTCACCCACTGCTGCGAGGTCGTCAGCGACGGGAAGAACGCCACATCGTGGGTGCCCAGCAATCCGGCGGATATCGGGGGCAACCCGGCGTCGGATTCCAGCTGAACGGCCGCGCCGCCACCACACCAGCTCGCGGCCATCCCGTGCACGGCCGGGTACGGAGCTCCCTCGTCGTGCCTGGCCGAGTAGATGCGCACCGGTACCGCGGGGGCGCTTCCGCCGAGCCGCTGCTCGTCGAATGCCCGCTTCAGTTCCGGGGAGCCGTCGATCACGGCCGTGAGCGGCAGTCCGCTGGTGGTCCATTGCGTCGTGTTCTGCGGTTGCGCGAAGCTGCTGGAGAGGCCGCCGCATTTACCGATCGCCTCGTTCATGATCGCCTTGCCCGTGTTGTTGAGCGCGGCGTCGAGCACCGGACGGGTGTCGGGATAGTCGGCGGCGATACCGTTGACGATCCAGGCGATGGCCGTCGCGACACCGGGGCGGCCGTCGAAACGCGCGATGTAGTCCTGGGGGCTGACCAGAGGCCCGCCCACATAGGCGCCGCGCACGTTCAGGTCCGGGGCATACTTCGGTTGCAGCTCGGCCGCCGCCGCGGAGGCCATTCCACCCTGGGAGTAGCCGTACAGCAGGACCGGCGAGTTCGGACCGAGTCCGGTATCGGGCAGTCGCAACGCGGCACGCGCGGAGTCCAGTACCGCGTAGCCCTGCGTCTTGCGGTTGAGGAAGTTGTGGATACCCGGCGCGGCGAGGTCGTGATAGTCGGTGATCACCACTCCCATACCGCGAGCGAGCAGTTGATAGATCGCGATGACGTCGTATTCGAAGATCATGTCGGCCGGCGGCTGGAATCGGACCACCTGCGACACCATCGCCGAGGGCGCGCACTCGGGGCCCTGCCCCTGGGTGCCGCCCGCGTACGCCACCAGCGGGCGATCCCCCGGGCCGGTCCACGGCGCGAGCGGCTCCAGATAGGTGCCCACCACGGTGGTCGGCGCGTCATGGGTGTCGCTGCTGGCGTAGGTGAGGCGTGTCGACCTCGCCGGGACCGTTCCGGGTATTCCCGGGGCCGATGCCACGAGTTGCGACGCTTCGGCACGGAGAATGTCGCCCCCGGTGCCGTGGGACTGTAGCGGCGCCGGCTGCGTCCATACCGGTGGGGCGGCGGCCGCCCCGCCGCCGGCGGCGACGATGAGGGTTCCTGTCAACACTGCGACCCAGGCACGTTTTTCGCTCTTCATACCGATCCTTCATGCGTGTGGTTCATCCAGGGCAGTTGTCGAGCCGGAAGGCACGATCGCCGCAGACACAGCACGACACTGCTGGTCGGCGGACCAATAGCAGGAAACGGTGACGCTTCGATCCAACAGATCAAATCGAAAACTGCGAATATCTCCGGTCGAGCGCAGCAGCAGGAACACGAGCATTTCGTATTGCCGAGGCCATAGCTTAAGCCATGCGGCGGGCGCAGTCCCGGAAGCCGCCACCTCGATTCGGTACGAGTCGACCGGCGCCCGGTCAACGCCGCCACCCGCGCATGGAAGAATGGACTGAACACGCAGACCGCTCCGCCTGCGTACCGGCTCCATGGACGACCTTGTCGGTCGGGTCATCTGCCCAGCAGAAGACGACATCGGAGGAAATCCCGTGACCACATCGGGCGGCATCGTCACCGACCGGGCACTCGTGGATCTCTACAAGGACATCCACCGGCACCCCGAACTCGGCTTCCGCGAACACCGCACCGCCGCGCTCGTGGCCGACCGGCTCCGCGGCGCCGGGTTCGACGTCACCACCGGAATCGGACGGACCGGGGTGGTCGGCGTCCTGAAGAACGGCACCGGGCCGACCGCGCTGCTGCGAGCCGATATGGACGCACTCCCCGTCCGAGAGGACACCGGCCTCGACTACGCCAGCACCGCCACGGTCACCGATGAGGACGGCCGCACGGTCCCGGTGGCCCACGCCTGCGGTCACGACCTGCACACCACCTGCCTGCTGGGTGCGGCACAGACGCTCGCCGCCGACAACTCCGGTTGGCTGGGCACCCTGCTGCTCGTCTTCCAGCCCGCCGAGGAACTGGGGGCCGGCGCGCAGGCCATGGTCGACGACAGCTTCTTCGACCGTTTCCCGATGCCGGACGTGGTGCTCGGCCAGCATGTGGCGCCCCTGCCGGCCGGCAGGATCGCCGGACATCCGGGCCCGTCGTACGCGGGTTCGGATTCGCTGCGCGTGCGGCTCGTCGGCCGGGGCGCACACGGCTCCATGCCGGAGGCCTCGGTCGATCCCGTCGTACTGGCCGCCGCGACGGTGCTGCGCCTGCAGACCGTCGTTTCCCGGGAGATCCCGAGCACCGCGACGGCGGTGCTCACCGTCGGCGCGATCCACGCCGGCGACGCCGCGAACGTCATCCCCGGTCACGCGGAGATCCGGTTGAACATCCGCAGCTACGACCCCGCCGTGCGCCGGCGCATCCTGGACAGCGTAGAACGCATCGTGCGCGGCGAAGCGGCCACCGCCGGCGCGCCCGAAGAGCCCACCATCACCGAGATCGAACGCTTCCCGGTCGTCACCAACGACCCGGCCGCATTGCACCGCACCCTCGATGCCTTCGCGTCCTGGCTGGGGCCGGACAATATCCTCGATCCGGGAGCCGGCGCCGGGAGCGAGGATGTGGGCATCTTCGCCACCGGTTCCGGCGCCCCGCTGTCCTACTGGCTGCTCGGAGGCGCGGACCCGGCCCTGTTCACCACGGGCGATATGACCGACCCCGCCCTGCTCACCGTGCCCTCCAACCATTCGCCCCGCTACGCCCCCGTCATCGAACCGACACTGCCGGTCGGTGTCGGCGCCTTGGTCACCGCGGCCCGCACCTGGTTACCGGCCGCCCACTGATCGCGCCACTGCTCAGAAAGTGTTGGGGAACCTGGTGTCGTAAGGGCTTGTCTCTCGTGTTATCCGGGGTGCCGGGTCGATGATGTCGACTGGTGTGCCCGTGTTCGTGTAAGTCTGGCTATGACTCGTCGTTGACCGATGACCAGTGGGCGGTGAGCGAACGACTGTTACCGGCCGCCCCGAGCCGGTTCCTCGGTGGCCGGCCCCGGGTTCATTCACGTCGCCTGCTGGTCGAGCCCATCTTGTCCGGTAGCATCGGGCCGCACTCTCTCGGCGCGAGCCGGTCGGATGGTTGCGAGCCCACCCACCTCGGACTCGACCGACTGGAATTCCGTTGACACCTCCGAGCCCGACCGGCAGCCTCCCTCTGTGCGAGAGAAGCCGATGTCGATCGAACTGGAGCCGCTGACCGAGAACAATCTCGGAGCACTGCTGGAGGCGGCCGTGGCCGATGCCGACCCGGCGGAAGTCATGCCCCCGGTCTCCGGGGACCCGGGATGGACCGCTCAGCGACAGCAGGCCTTTCTGGAGTTCCACCGTGGACGCGCGCTCCGAGCCGAGGAGCCGGTGGAACTCACCTATGTCATCACAGTCGACGGCCGGGCTGTCGGTGCGGCACGACTGGAGTATCAAGGCGACTCGTTCGAGGCCGGGGTCTGGATCGGCCGTTCCCACCGTGGGCGCGGGGTCGGTCGAGTGGTGGCCGGAAGACTACGCAGCGCCGCCGTAACCGCGGGTGTCCGTCGTGTTGTCGCGGTCACCACCGGGGACAATACTGCCGCACGACGACTGCTTCCGGCCGGGACACCAATGGGCGATGACGGCACCGTGAGGGCAGCCGTCGACCTCGAATAACGCAGGAAACGCAGAAGACCGGAACAGCCCGGGATCCATCGGTACCCGCAGCGTTGTCTCGCGCGGCGCGTGCCGTGCAGAGATGTCGTGCCCGGGGCGTTGCGTGACAGAACAGGTCACGAAACGTTTTCCTGACCGGAGAACCGGTGACCGACGCCGAAACCCTCGATAAGATCCTATTTCCGAGCCATGAGATGGCCGTGGCGGTCCGGGTGGGAGAGCAAGTGAGGCGCGACGCACGATGATCCATCAGAACACGCCGGATATCTTCACGCGGCTCTTCGCGGACGCACGGACCTATGCGTGGCACCTAGAGACGCGAGACGACTACGAGAGTGCGGGCGGGGTCGACTACGACCCGTGGGGCCCCCTGGTACGAGCAACGGTGGCACGCGGGGTACGAATTCAGCGGACGCGCATAGTCACCACCCCGCACAGCGAGTACGTCGAGTGGCTGCTGTCGCGCACCGGCAACGCGGTGGCCAACGGCGAGGACATCCGCTGGTTGCCACGACACCTCGCCGACTCGCGAGATCGGGTATCGGACGATTTCTGGTTGATCGACGGCCGGACCGTCGCCTACACCCTCTTCTCCGAAACCGGTAGGGCTGCCGGCATCGCGGTCACCGATGAGGCACGTCAAATCCAGCTCTGCCGCGACATTTATCTCCGTACCTGGAGACAGTCGATTCGGCACGAGGACTATCTACGTTCCGCGGACGCCGCACGGTAGCGACGGGACCGCCGGCCGACGCACGCCGTGCGCTCCGGGTGCGGTTGCGTCAGTGTCGCCGCGACGCCGGGCTACCCGCCGTCGCATCGCCGACGTCTGCGGGCCGGCCCGGGATCGAAGTTCCAGAGATCGGACACGGCCGCCGCGCCCCCACCGAGGCCGATATCCACGAGTGGCGCCACTCGTATAGGCCTGCTCTCGGATGGTGCCGCCGGGAATCGTCTCCCCGTCGTGAAGTCCCGTACGTAGCACCGCTGCCCCTTGCGCCCATCCCCGCCCACCGGGTCGTGTACGCAGCGCCCCTGGCAGTGGACGCCGCCACTCCCTGACCCCACCGCCCTCGCACGCCGGCACCTCCTGGTGGTCCTGGAATCGTACCCGAGACCAACAGGTCGTGGTCATCGGCCGGACCGACGATGGCGGTTCGTTCACATCCGGGTACGGGAGTCGGCAGAGGCAGGGCGCGGCGTCATACGGTATCTCTGTCGCCATCCCTCGTCTGTCTCTTCGATGGCCGATAGGATCGGACAGGCACCACACGGGGTGAAACCGGTACGGCCTTTATGGATTTGCCCACCACTCCGGGCTTTCCGGCTTTGCTCCCATGCCTCGCCATGCGGGGCTGTCGTCGACCTTGTGCACTTCTATCCCTATCTGCCTCGGCACCACACGATCGGTCACTGCGAAGGGTAGGGACTGTGGATCGCCGATCGTCGTCGAGACATCGCCAGTGGGTACGTACACCGCGGGACCGCCGATGTTCGTTCGCAGGTTCTCGATATGCTCGTCGGCGGAGGTGGGAAAGCTCTTATCGGGCAGCAACACCACCGGGCCACCGTTTTCCCGAGCGGCCCGCGTCAGCTGTTGGTCCGCTTTCTGTATCTTCAACAGCGTTTCGTCGTCCACGGCGACCGTCTCGGATTTCCACCATCGGGTCTTGACCGTCAGCAGGTGCTGCCGACTCGGCGTGCTGTCGGATGCCTGGGCGGTCGCGGTGTTCACCGGCTCGGACAACGAGCGACTGCGGACGAATGTGTTGTCCGCCGACCCTCGGCGAACCGATGATGCACCGTCCAGTTCTCCACCGCCGCGGCTGGGGGTTCTGAGCTCGACATCGTCGGGTCTGACGATGCTGTAACCATGATCCTTGTCGGGTGAATACCTTCCGCTCGGATCCTTTTTGTGTAAGTACTTTCCGCTCGCCCATTGCCTCATGTGGGTGGAGTCGTCGACGGGATAATCTATGACCAGGACAGGTTCCTTGAATCTTTGCCCCGCGCGGTGTCGTGCACTGACCACCTGTGACGGCCTGAATACCACTTCGCGGTCGGGTACGAAGTCCTCGGCCCGGATGGCCGCGAGACGATGGAACCCATAGGCACTGAACCCATCGGTTGCGGTGAGCGTCCCGTCGGCCTTGCGAATCGTCCCCGCGGTCCCGACGAACGTCTCCGCCACGCCACGGGATTGCCTGTTGAAGAGCTTGATCAGCGGATCGGCGAGCAGCGATTTCCACGTGTTGGCGGGCACGGCCTCACCTTACGATCGGGGCGCGGTCGGTCGTAGCGCGTCGACCGCCAAACGACACGGCGCACAACTGTAGGGGTTGATGAGGACGTCCACACCGGCGGGAACGACGTCGGCAAGGTTCTCGCCCACCACCGGGTGCCAGCGGTCTGCGTCGACGCCCTGTCGTTGCACTGCGGCGGTGGCGATCAGCACGCACGGTACGCCGTCTGTCGTACCGATCACCGGCCGGCCCGCGGCATCGCATCCGATATCGACGATCGAGTGCCGTAAGGTAGCTAGGAAATCGCTGATCAGACGCTGCCGGTCTGTGGATTGCGAAGCATCGTCGGCCGCCCGACGCAGAAGTGCATCGAGTGGATCGGAGGGCGTCGACTCGTCGGCGGGCAGGTAGGCAAGATTCGGCTCGAAGGGTCCCGACCGGCCATCGTCATCGATCTGCCAGCCGCCTACGATCACATGCACCGGTGGTTGCTGCGCCGTCTCGTCGGGCTCCCAGCCCGGCGCGGTCAAGGCCAGCCATTGTGTCCGATGATCGGGCTGATTCGTCTTCATGTCATCCGTATTCGATCGATCCGGCGCAGACGCCGAAAACGACAGCACTATTCGGGGCATGACCCGGGCCGTGTTCACAGCGTCCAACGACGATAGCCCAGCCTCGATCGACGTGGTCGATATGACGCCTCACCGCTGGGGGCAGAACCACAGGTGGTGATGGATGAAATCGGCCACCGTTTTCTACGTTTATGCCGGTAGAACCCTGTTTGTGGGGGTGGATGGGCTCGAACCCACGACCAATGGATTATGAGATCAAACACTCCGAGCGGTGTGCTGACCAGCAAGAACAGCGCCATCAAGCACGGTTTCGGCGCAGCGGGCTGCGAGTATGGGACATGTCCGCCGTGAACAGCCCATCAGGGACCCGTCTCTGAGCAAGCCTGTCGACCACGGGTCGCATCATGCCGGACAATGAATTACGCCCACGTAAGACATCTTCGCGAGTCTCCGGACTCACCGGGACGATTCAGTTCAGCGATAGCTTCTCAGTTTGATCGGAAGTCCGGGTCGTGCCAGAATTCATCTTCCTATCGATCCATTGAACCTGCGTGGTTCTGGTTGGGAACGCGACCGAAGGGCATCGATGTTTCCGGTGCTGCGGTCCGTATTCGCACAGCGGGAGGGCGAGTTGGGCGACGGCATCAGCGGAATCTTCTCCAGAATCGCCGCACGTCTGGGTGTGATACTCGGGAAGGGAAGCAGGCACAGGTGAGAGCTCTGCGTCGCCGGTCCCGCCGAATACGAGGCCGCCGTACCCGCCGGGCGGATCGGCAAGCGGGTATATCAAGTACCTGTATGGCGACCTGTATCACACGGACGGTTCCGCCCATGCTCGCCGGAGCGCTCGGTCGTTGGCGTTGGCTCCCGCGAAGTGGCACGAAATCTTTGCGGATTTCACGAGAGGAGAGCCCGACGGGGGGATTTGGCTAGGTGATCGCAGTGTGTTGGATCTCGGCCACCCGGCATGGTCTGCAGCAACGCGCGGGAATGGGCAAGGTCCAGTTGGGTGGCCTGCCGGCTCAACGTGGCACGATGTGAGTGGCACGTATTCCAGGGACCATCGGGCAATACTTCTGGGGCATGAGACGCACCACACCAGAACGAGTGGCGATATCGCGCTGCGTACATTCGGCTATGGCCTCGATGATGCTCTCGGCAGGCCGAGCCAAGCTTCGGCTTTCAGAGCGCTGTACGACAAGATTCTTCCCGTCATCCTTCGAGCAGACCCGCTGGGCGCTGCTGATTTCGCACAGCACAACGGGGCTGGGAGGCTCTTCGCAGAGGGTATTGAACGGCCCCGGGTTTGGTGCTCACCACCTTCTTTCTCGGGAAGGATTATGAGATCAAATACTCCAGGCAGTGTTCTTACCTACGAAAATAAAGGTCAGACAGAAGCGAAAGTGCAAATACATTACTGTCGGGCACCAGGTTGCGTCTGGTTCCGACGGTCGATCGCACCCCGCCCCGCAGGGGCCCTCCCGAGAAGTTCAGAGTAGCCAGATCAGCAGTAGCAGGACGAAGCAGGCTCCGAACAACACCCTGATGACCACGTCTCGGGTCGCCACTGCCGCGCTGACAGCGCTCACCTGCTCATCGAGCAATTCAGCACGCTGCTCGACGGCCCGGCGCCTCTCGCGTTCAGCTGCCCGTTCCTCATCGGCCGCGCGGCGAAGTGCTTGCTGTTCACGGTCATGCTTTTGCTCAGCATGGCTCATCTGTTCGCGAATGGCAGCGAGCGTCTCGCCATGTTCGACGGCGGCGGCACGGAGTTGGCTGGATTTCTCGTCGACGTGCGCAGCGCGCTCGACCCGACGTCGTGCGGCTTCCAGTGTGCATTCGGTTTCTTCGAGAACCTGCCGCTGGTCGACGATGATCTCTCGGAAGTTGTCCCGGCACTGCAAGGCATCCTCGAGCTCGGTTTGCAGCCGCTCAACGGTGCGGGCCTGTTGTTGGGTGTACTGCTTCCACTCGGTCACGGTGGCCCATCCTGCTGTGGTGGTGGTCATATATGCCCAGGCCAAACTGTCGGGTTCGGCCCACTGGCGGAGGAATCTGCGCAGCGAAGTCGGCTGCGCGATCGGTTCGGCGGAGCCGTTCAGGTCTTGGGACAGAAATCCCGTTCGGATGCCGTAATCGTCGTCCACCGTCGGGACAGAGGTGCGGAGATCAACGGCAGGGAGTTGGTCGGCCCAGCCAGCATGGCGCGTTACCCAGAGCACCTGGTCGTATCCGGCGTCGTGAAGGTACTTCGTGCGTATCCGACCGGCATCGAGGCTGATCGGGCTCCATGGGACTTCGATCGCATAGCGATAGCCGTCGCGACTTCCGGACACATCAGGGTGATGCTGGTCCATGCGCGGTTGCACCTGTGCGTCGCCGATACCGTGAGCGCGAAGTTCATTGCATATCCAGTGTTTGAGAAGGGCGTGCTCGAAGTTCTGCGATCCTCGGCCTCTGCTTCCGTTAGAGCTGGTCGAGATGCCGCGACCATGCCGAATGAATCGATTTCCACTGCGATAGTGGGTGTAGGGCACCACTCGGTAGCCGCACAGCAAGCAAGCCAAGTCCCTGCGGGCTTTCCACGCGAGGAAGGTAGGCGGCTCGCTGATACGGATGAGCTCACCGCGTGGACCCACCGCTGCGGTCATCCCTCGGCCAGAGCACACTCGGCCGTCGTTCCCGGCCATGCCGCCTCACCCCCTGGATATGTTCGAAATGCCTTCTCTCAGAAGGTAACTCGAGAACACGCCAGGTTTGGCAGTTATGCCCGGATTCGATCGGACGACGAAAGGTGCGCCCGACCCGCCCGAGACGACAGCCTTCCTCTTGTGGTCATCACCTTCAGCTGACCGACTGCACCGCCTTCGATTCGAGCCCCGATTCCCAGTGCGTACGAAACCGCAGCCGTCATCCTGACTGGTTGTAGTCGGTTTCCAGTCGGTGATCACGGCCCGGGCCTGGGTCACGCGCGATTGGCGAGCATCCAGAACATCGTCGTGGGTACTCGGCAACGTCTGGCGCTCGACGGGCCGCGAGGAAAGACGCCTACCGGCTCGCGTCCGACGCCGTCGCACTACTCGAACCACACTTGGACGGCGACCAGGACGCACAAGCACTCCGGGGTGCCTGCCAACTGCACGGCGCTATTACAGCCGCACGTATCGGCCGCGAGGGTGACGCGCTGCGCGGCATAGATCAAGCAATGGGAATGGCGCGCGCACTCCCTACCGGGACAGCGCACCCTTGGACGCTGTTCGGTTGTCGCTAACACCGAAATCAGCGCCGTGTCGGTGCAGGTCGACCTGCGCAAGTCCGGCGGAGCGTTGGACGCGGCGAGCGTCGTCGACCCCGACGCGGTGCCATCGGTGGACCGGCGGTCGCGGTTGTGGCTGGAGTTGTCCCGCGCGTACGCACAACAGCAGGATTGGCTCGGCACACTCGGCTCGCTGCGCACCGGAACCGCCGTAAGCGAAAAGTCGATGAGGTGTCATCCACTCGCACGGTCGCTGGCGGCCGAACTGGTCACGCATGGCGGTCGGCTCAACGAGCGTGAATCGCGGGCGCTCGCAGCGAGGCTCGGCGTCACTGCCTGAGCTGGGCACCGGCCCGAAAACAGCCAGTGGGATTGCAGTTCGGCTACTGCTATCCCACTGCTGTCCCACGACCGTTTTGCCATCTCTCGGCCGTAGCGCAAAGAACCCTGACCTGCGCTTATCTTGTGGGGCGGGTGGGGCTCGAACCCACGACCAATGGATTATAAGCCGACCCGTTTCGTCACATCTCGTTGCTACTCATATGTTGCTCGTGCACAGCGCGTTTCGAGGTACAGGATTGCTGTTGATGCCGTGACGTTTCTCATCAAATCTCACCCATATCCGCTGAATAAACGATGGACTATTGCGGTGATCGCCGAAGAACTCCGGCAGGTCATATTGCCGGCGCCGACAAAATGATCAACCGGGGTACTCGGTGGTGAGTACCCCGTCAATCTTCGCGATGTCACGTAGGTTGTCGACCGCGGCAAGCTGGGCGACCTGGGGGTACTCGCTCACCGCGTACCCCCGGGTCGCCGACCCGTACTAGGCACACCCCACCGAATTCCCTATGTCCGGCGGACGGTATTACGGGATTCTGTATTACCCGCGGAACAGCGCGACGGTGAACCCGACCAGGCCGAGGGAGAGCAGGACCAGGGCGACGCCGTGGCCCGTCACGTGAGCGGGCCGTCGAGGTCGAGCAGGGGCCAGCGGTAGCCGCGCGGATAGACCTGCATCGGGGTCACGAGGTCGCACAGATCGGTGATGATGTGCCGTACCGGGTCGGCGTGCTCGAACCCCGGCACGATGATGGCGGCGGGGTTGTGCTCGTAGACGTTCTGCGCGATTACCAGAGCAGAGACCAGGGGCCCGGTATCGAGAACCACCGTCATGACCATCCGGTAGCCATGTTGATCCGCGATCGTGTGAACGTTCGCGCCGCGGACGCTCACACTCCGTCGTACCAACCCGATCGCCTTCGGCTGTTCGCCGGCCATGTGATGCCCCTGTCCCCTGCTCCGGTGTGTGGTGGTAGCGCCCGGAGTGAGCGTCGGGGGTCAACTCACCCCGGGTGCCGATTCAAGGTTCAACCTGGCGAACGCTGTGGGTTGCCAATTGTTTTGTCACACTGGTTGTCAGGGACACGCCAGGATGGGGCCACGATGAGCAACGAACGAAACCGCGGCATCGGCCAGCGGGTAGCAGAAGAACGCAAGCTCGCCGGGTGGACACAAGCGCGCCTGGCGCAGGAAGCGAACGTGTCGGTGTCGCTGGTGCGCGCCGTGGAGCAGGGAAGGGCGCCGGCCTCGCCAGCGTTCGTGTCCTCGGTGGCCAAGGCGTTCAAGACGAGTCCGGCCGAACTCCTTGGGCAGCCGTACCCGCGAACCACACGTGACGAAACCGAGGTGTCCTCAGGTATCGCGTTGATCCGTAGCGAACTGGCCGCCTACGACATTCCGCCGGCCGGACTCCAGCCGCGACCGATTGCTGAGGTAGCCGCGGATGTGGAGCGGATGCGGACCTTACGGCGGGCGTCGAGTCTGCGGCAGATGTCGCAGGACCTGCCCGCGCTCATGACGGAGGTTCGTGCGCTGGTTCATTCGGAGCGGGGCGGTAACCTGCAGCGCGCCTATCGACTGCTGTGCGAGATGTACCTGTGCGCCCGCGGGCTGGCTCACAAGCTCGGATACACCGATCTAATGACGGTGGCTATCGAGCGTCTCGGGTGGGCAGCCGGGCGGACCGGGAGCCGGTTGTGGGTGACCTCGGCGCAGTACTTCCGGGCGTCCATCCTCACCTCAACGGGCGATTGGAACACCGCCCTTGTCTACCTCGAGCGGTGCCGGACCGAACTGGAATCCGAACTGTCCACCGACGACACAGAGCACCTGGTGAGCTGGGGCGGCCTGCATCTGCAATCCGGGCTGGCAGCTGCACGCGCCGGGGATCGGGATACCGCGGACTCACATCTCGCCGAAGCGCGGGAGACGGCCGCGCGGGTCGGGGATCCGGACTACCACGAACCGGTGTTCTACTTCGGTCCCACGAATGTCGGTATCTGGTCGGTCGGGCTGGCCGTGGAAATGCTCGACGGAACCGAGGGAATCAACCGGGCCCGGCATCTACCGGTGCCAGCGTCTACCCCGAAGTCCCGAGCCGGGCATCTGTATATCGACCTGGCACGCGGCTTCCTGCTGCACGGTGACAGAGCCAAGACTCTGGACGCGCTGAACACGGCCCGGAAGATCGCGCCGATACAGACCCGGTACCACCCGATGGTGCACGAAACGGTGCGGGTGCTGGCACGCCAGGAAGCACGGAGCACGGAGAGTCTGCGCGGGTTCGCCGCATGGTGCGGCGTTGGGCAGTAGAGCGCCCGTAACACCGCCTCAGTAGATCTCGAAACGGTTGCATGAATGAATATTTGGACCTGCTCGTCCCTCAAATTGGCCGGATGAAAACCCGTGCAGAACGAGGTGAACAGCTGAAAACTTGGGGCCTGCTGCCGAGTCATCCCGAGCCCGGCAGCAGCCTGGCACTCGATGACGCCGGATTCTCCGACCAGTTCTCCGACAGCTACATGGTGTCTGGCGCGGCAATGTTTCCCGCCATGACAGCAACCGACAACCTTGTTTCCGCGTCTGTGCTGGTCAAGGACGGCAGCCGCACACGCGAGCTGCATGCCCCATCATTGATCAACCTCTGCCGGGCCGCGATGGAACTGTCCACCCGAGCGATTTGGGTGCTTCTGGATACTGATCGCGAGGTCCGCCGACAGCGCGCGCTCGGTGTCCTCTCGAAGGAACTCGACGAACAGAACACCTTCATCTCGATCACCGAGAACGGCCACGAAGACGGCGCAGCAAAACTCTCCGACAAAGACCACACCGATTTCCTCGAACACAAAAAGCTTTTCGAAGAACGCCGCAACACAGTCCGGTCCACACCGATGGTCAAGACTCCCGCGTTCCGGTTCCAAATGAACGATGTGGCGAAATGGCTGACGGAGAACACCCCGCCCCACGATTCGGACGAGCTCGCGGGGCGCGTCGGCTTCGCAGGCAAGCGCGCATACAACATCGGCTCCGCATCGGTTCACGGATACCGATGGATGACCGACTACCTCAACGGAACGACGAACCTGCTCGGCCTCGTTGCGGACGCTTTCGCCGGGGCACTGATCACCACCGAATGCGCAGTGGCGCTGATCGAGGCACAATCAGTGATCCCGTCGAATATCGGTTCTCGACCTGCGAGGTACCCCGAATACCTCCAGCGCACTGTTCGGGCATGGGCGCCTATGTACCAGTAGCCGAGTCTCAGCGGCTGCCGACAGGAGACTCTGAAACCACGGTGTCGTCAGCCGACACCACGTAGGCCGCAGCGCGCACCTGCCGATCCTTCGGGACCACCCCGACGCACCCGGCCGCATGTGCGCTGTGTCCATCCAACAGCCACGCCGGTATCGACACGGGTAGACCCTCACGGAACAGGGCCAACTGCTCTGGCACCGGCCGCCCCTCAGTGGGCCCGGATTCCAACCGCGGATCCGGCTCGGCATGCCGGCGCTCCAACTGCTCACCCACCCACCGATACAGGCCGGGTCGCGCCCGCGCCGCGCGTAGTCGTGAACTTAGGCACGGCGCCGCTCCCACCGAGTCCGGGCCGCCCGGGAAGCCTGCACCGACCGCGGCGACTGAATGGCCGGCTCGGGGTCAATCTGCTTCAGCAGCCGCGCCAGGGCGGCCTCGAGCAACCGCAACTCCGCCGAGAGCTTGACCCGGGTCTTGGTGTCCTCGGCTTCGGAATACCGCTCGGAAAGGTCGGTTTTTCGGTCGATATTGGCCGCGATCAGGTCCAAAATCGCCCGGTCTCGCTCGGACCATTCGACTGGTTGGCCGAGTCGTTGCGATACCTCGGCAAGCTCGGCATCCAAGGCGCGCAGCATCTTCCGTGCCTCAGCGCTGTGGCGCATGGGTGGTACCTCCTGACTGGATAGCCGGGCTATCCCCGGGTTCTACCGAATGCGTGCGCGGGTCGAAGATCACAGAGCGTCCCGATGGGGGGAGCCACCGGGGCAGGGGGCCCGATGCCCTACCCCTGGGGCCTGCTCGCCACTCTCGCGGTTCAACGGGCATGTCTGCTCCGATCCTGGTGCGTCTTGGTTCTGTGGCAGTGCGGGGGCACTCGGTCGTGGACCGCGGCGTAGTTGTCGAGCCGATCGGGTCCGCCGGCTGACTGCGGTATGAGGTGATCCACCGTGTCCGCACCGGGCTTGCCGCAGATGTGGCATATGCCGTGGTCTCGTTCGAGTACTGTCCGGCGGTCGCTGTCCCAGCCTGGCGGCCTGGTCCATCCGCTGGGCACATTCCATGACGGTGTGTGCTCGGGGCAGTACCTGCGGTGCTTGATGAGGTGTGGGCACCCGGGTTCGGGGCAGCGGCGTGGTGCCTTGGGCATGGTCAGTACCCGCGGGTGAGTTCGGCGATGTCGGGCCAGTCCTTCGCTGCCTGCCAGAGCGGCCGGCCCTGGTCGTCCTTGGGCACGAGCCGGCGGATGTCTGCGGCGGTTCGGGGTGCCTTGAATGTCTGGCCTTTGCGCTCGGCTGCTTCGGCCTGCTTCCTGACTTCCTGGTTCATGGCCGTGCGGGCTGCCTTCAGTCCGTCGAACTGCGGCTTGGTGGGCACCCACAGGTACGCGCCGTTGGCGATCAGCCACTTGAGTTGCAGCGGACCGGGCTCGGGCCATGGTCCGCGGTCGACGCTGTGTTCTCGGCTGTCGCCGGGCCAGTGCCGCCACTGCGGGTACACCTCGTCGAGGTTGGCGATGAACAGATCATTCGCCAGTTCGTCACGGCAGCGGTTGCTGCGGCCCTGCTGGATCAGGTCCGCACCTCCGAAATGCCGGAGCGCGTGGTCTTGGGCTTCCCGGATCTCGCGGTAGCGCTTCCACAGTCCATCGAACTGTTCGAATGCGCGGATGGCGTCGGTGCCGGCGCGGATAGCGTCGTCTGCGCTGTGGATATCGCGCAGTACTTCGGCCGGGGCTTTGGCTTCGTCGACGACCGCGACCAAGCGTCCGTTGAGGTGGACGAATACCTGGTCGAGGTTGGCAAGGATGATGCTGTTGCACCGGTGGAGTGCCTTGCCGCGCAGGATCTCGAGTGCTTCGTGTGTGGCCTGGTGGTCGGCGGTGGCCGCGCGGTGAGCGCTGACGCGTTCGGCGAAGTCGTCGGGGATCACACCGGCGGTAATGACCTCTTCGACCTCCTCGGGGATGAGTTCGGGGGGTGCGCCGAGTGCGTCGCGCCGCTGGATGGACTGCTCAAGTACGTCCATGGCCGCGGTGTATCCGGGCAGGCTCTCCACGGCTTCACCGAGTACGGGGTTCTTCAGGCGGCTACGAAGTTGAATCAGGCTCATCGGTGATTCGTTCATCAGCGGGCCTCTCCTCCGCGGGTACGACCGTGACGGCGCAGCGCTTCACTGCGGCCCATCTCGACGGCGGACTCCTTGGTCCGGCGTTCGGGTTCCTCGTCGCCCGGCGGGCGCGCCTGAGCTATCAGGGCTTCGAACTCTCTGTCGTCCAGTGCAGCGAGGAAGTCGACCACTGAGTCGTACAGCCCTTGCATTGCCGTTGCCATGTCCATTGCGCTCCTCGGTGTGCAGATGCGAAAGGGGCCGACCGGCGGGTCATCCTGTTAACCCGGGGGTCGACCCCTTCTTTCCGACAAGTGGTGCTCGACGCCACTACCTCGAGTGTGCACGCAGAGACGCGCTGACCTGTCCGTATGCGGACGGGCCTACGCGGCGCGGGCTTCGGCGTACTCGGCGACGGTGCGCCGGTTGAATATCCAGTCACGGCCTACCCGAATGCCGTCGAGGTCCGCGGCGATACGCCGGATGTGCCTCTGTGAGCATCCGAGCAGGGCTGCGGCCTCGGTTGTTCCGATCTCGTCATCGGCGGTCCGCGGGTCTGGGGTGTCTTCCGGGTCGACCTCCCCGCGCACGTCGCGGTAGAGCCGAACATGAAGGCGGCGGACGGACTCGGGTATTCCTGCGCCGTGGCGCCGTCTCCGGCGAACGAATTCGTCGATGGCGTGGAACGCGGCCCGTACTTCGGTGTCGTTGATGTTCATCGAACTCCTTCCCATGGGTCATAGACGCGTGGCCGGACGGTGATACGAAACAGCTGGGCGGTGCGGGGGCAGGTTCCCTGTCGTTCATCCGGTACCCAGTGGCGGGTGCGGCAGTGGGGGCAGCGCACCCGGACGTAGCGGACCGCGGTGTATCTGTTGCGCTTCCGCTCGCAGATGTAGGCGGGCGGTATCTCGCGTGCGGTCACACGGCGCCTTCCTTCCTCGGTCGCCCGACCGGGGCCGGAGCGCTACGGATCTCCCCGGCCCAGATACCGACCGCGGCGGCGCCGAGTTCACCGGCGACCGTGGCGCACTCACCCCGGACCGGGCACCGGCCGCAGACCTTCCCCGCCGTGTCGGTCCGGTAGGTGAATGCGGCGTCGGGCTCGCTCTGGCCGCGCGGGTCGAACAGCTGGGCCAAGCCGATGCACTCGGCGCCGGCGAGCCGGTCGTCGGAGAGGGTGGCGGCCAGCTTGCGAATGGACGGGAATCCGGCATTCGGACGGTGGGTCATGGCACCCCAGTCAGTGTCGTCGGGTAGGGCAGGAACAGGGACGGGGGTACATTTGGTACCCCCGTCGCCGATAGATCGAACCCGCAGGTAGATAGCGTTTTTCGTCGGGGGTACGGCAGGTACCCCCGTACCCCCGGTGCCGTACCCCTGTCGTACCTGTCGGTACCCCCCTGTTTTCACAGGTCAGAGTGGCTATCTCACACGGGGGTACCATTTGTACCCCCGTCGCTGTTTGCGGCGGCCAGCCGATGGCGCCGACCACCCTGTTTCGCCTCCGAGGTGAGAACGATGCCTTCGTCCTCCAACTCAGCCAGTGCGGGGTCCAGCCACTCTCGTATATCGGTCTTGAGCCTGCGGGCAAGCTCCCGGTTGGTAGCCGCGATGCTGGACAGGACTCTGGTCCAAAAGCGATGATTAAACGATGAGAGCCCATCTCCCGGGGCGGGGAAATGGGCTCTGACGTGGGGCGGGTGGGGCTCGAACCCACGACCAATGGATTATGAGTCCACGGCTCTAACCGACTGAGCTACCGCCCCTGGTAGCGACCTGAGGTCGCAACTGTCGGATGGTACCCGGTCGGCGTGGCGGGGGCCAGTCGATCGGGTCCGGGAGGGTGTGGAGCACCGGGGTCCTGGCTAGGCTGGGGATCGTTGCCGGAGTGGAGGAGGGCGTGTGGGGAAGCTGTTCGTGCGGGCGTTGCAGGCGCATCAGTGGCTGTACGAGAAGAGCGGCGGGCTGGTGGGGCATCGACTGCTGTTCGGGAATCCGACCCTGCTGCTGCGGACCGTGGGGCGCAAGACGGGGTTGGAGCGGACGTCGGCGCTGACCTACGCCAGGGACGGGGCGGATTATCTGGTCACCGCGTCGAACGGGGGATCACCGCGGCCGCCGGGGTGGCTGGCGAATGTGCGGGCGCGGCCGGAGTGCGAGATTCGAGTCGGGCGGCGCGCGTTCCCGGTTCGAGCCCGGGTCACTCTGCCCGACGATCCGGAGTACGCGCGCCGCTGGGGGTTGGTGGACGCTGTGAATCAGGGCCGGTACAGCGAGTACCAGAAGATGACGAAGCGTCCGATTGCCGTGGTCGTGCTATCGCCCGCGAGTGGTGCGGGTCAGTCGGAGTAGCTCTCCGAGCCGACCCGCGCACGCGCTCTCCGGGGGCGGAGGTCCTCCGGGGGGCGGCTGGCGAGATGGACGACGGAGGCAACGAGAATCAGGATTGCGAGCACTACCAATGCGGTAACCACGGCACGCACAGTAATGATGTCAACGGTGACGTCGCACCCGAGATGGGTCTATGGTGCGTGCGCCGGGTGCGGCGAACCGGAGACCGTTTCGCCGGATATGACGGATCTACAGGTAGATCGATGCACCGCCGAACAATTTGGGATACAAACTCAAAACCCTTGATGCGGTGTGAAATTGCACAGTTTTACCGATACCGAATCGGTATGGGCGCAACACGCCGGCAGGTTCCCCACCTGTGAAAAGCGCCGCGGGCGAGTCCTATTCGGCAGGCGGAATTTTGTGCGTTCTCACAAACGGCCCCTTCCCGCTGGCGCGAAATGTTGAACGCAACTTGCGGTTACGGACAAGGCCGGGCGAAAGGCTTGTGGCTATGCCTTCCGCGACTCGCGGGCGGCTCCAGGCGTCGGCGGGCGCAACCCGCGCGGCGGGCCGCTAGGACGACGAGCCACCGCCGCAACTACTACCACCTCCCCCGCAGCTGCTTCCACCACCACAACTACTACCGCCGCCGCAGCTGTTATCGGAAGGGCCGCTGCTGTCGGAAGTTCCACCGCCCGAGCCGTCGACGGACCAGATACCGCTGGACGAGCCGTAGCCACCCCGCCGCGGCCGGTTACCACCGCGCGGCGAACTCGTCTTGACGATCACCAGCACGATGCCCACGACCACCGCGAGACAGCCCACCCCGAATGCCAGCAGAATGATCAATGGCGCGAGATCCATTAATCGACGGTACCGAGAGAACTGTCGGGCGCGGAACGCTTGTGGCCCACGAGTCCGCCGGACGTTCGGCTCGGACTCCGCGCCTAACCGGGACCGGCCCCTCCGGGAGACCGCCCCGGCAAGCGGTCCGGGATACTGGGCAGGTGTTCACTTTCGCCCCGTTCCGGCACCGGCGCGGGACAGACCCCGCCACCGTGGAGCGCGCGGTCGAGGAGCTGGAACTCTCCGAGGCGGTTTTCAAGACCTGCCCGTGGGAACCGCGCGACCTCGTGGCCACGGGACTGCGCCAGTGGCTGCGCTGCTGCGGCGCGGCCATGGCCGACGATCAGGTGATCGGGATGCCGTCGCAGGCGGTGGACGAGGCGTGGCACGGGCTCATCCTGTGCACCCGGCGGTACGCGCGGTTCTGTGAGCGCGCCTACGGGCAGTTCCTGCACCACTACCCGGACGGCGACGGCAGTCCAGCGAACGACGGACAGGGCGAGGACACGGCGAGCCGGCTCGGCCGTACGGTGGTGGCGTGGTCACTGGTGGCGCGTCCGGGTGAGGAGTGCGTGCTCTGGGACCTGGATTCGCGACTGGGGCTGGAGCAGCCCTGGGGAATCCCCGCCGGGCGGGTGGCCTCGATCGAGGCCACGCTGCGCCGGCAGGCCACCGGCCGTTGAGCGGCTACCCGGCCGCTAAATATTCACTATTCGGGCAATCCGGATCAAACCGGCGCACCGCGCTGCGGTATCTTCGGCGGGGTGAGTTACTCAGCCGTCGCAGCGGCCACCACCGAACTTGCCCTGATGCCGGGTTTTCTCGACCCGGTGAATCTGCTCAATTCGTTCGGCACCTGGGTCCTGCTGGGTCTGCTCGTCGTGGTGTTCATCGAGTCGGGCCTGCTGTTCCCGCTATTGCCCGGTGATTCGCTGCTGTTCACCGCGGGACTCATCGCGGCCTCCAAATCGGCGGAGATCGAACCCTTCGCGCCGATCGGGGTGCTGCTGGTGTTGATCCCGCTCGCGGCGATCGCCGGCGATCAGGTGGGGTACCTGATCGGCGCCAAGGGCGGCACCGCGCTGTTCAAGAGCGACGACGCGAAGATCCTGAAGAGGTCCTATCTCGACGAATCCCACGCGTTCTTCGAGAAGCACGGGCCGATCACCATCGTGCTCGCCCGGTTCGTGCCGATCGTGCGAACCTACGCACCGCTGGTCGCGGGTGCGGCCAAGATGAAGTACTCGGTATTCCTCACCTACAACATCGTCGGCGGCGTGCTGTGGGGCGCGGGAGTCACCATGCTGGGCTATCTACTCGGCCAGATCGCGGTCGTGCGCGACAATGTCGACTTGATCTTCCTGCTCATCGTGGCCGTCTCGGTGCTCCCGATCGTCTGGGAGGTGGTCAAACGCTCTCGCTCCGGGGGGCGGAAATCCGCGGCCGCGGGCGAGGACGAACCCGCCGATCACCCGGCCGCCTGATCGCGCAGGCGGCCGGGCCACCGGTCAGCGCACCAGGCGGCGCAGCAGTTTGTTGCCGAACAGGGTGGCGATGGTCTTCTCCAGCGTGGCGGCGGTGGCCTCGCTGTAGGGGTACCAGATGTTCTCCTTCTTCAGGCCCCACCGGTCCAGCAGCACCGGCTGCGGGTGCGCGAAGCCGCGCAGCGCGTCCCGGCCGTTGACCAGGCCCAGACCACTGTCTTTCCGGCCGCCGAAGGGCGCCTCGGCCACGCCGTAGATCACCGACGCGTCGTTCTGCACCACCGACCCGGTCTCGAGCTGTTTGGCCAGCCGCACGACCTTGGCCTTGTCCTTGGTGAACACACTGCCGCTGAGGCCGTACTGGCAGTCGTTGGCCATTCTCACGGCCTCTTCCTCGTCCCGGACGCGCATGATCGCGACGATCGGGCCGAAGGTCTCCTGCTGCATGATGTCCATATCGTGGGTGACGTCCACGACCACCGTCGGCTTGAAGAACACGCCCTCGGCGGTATCGGATTCCCCGCCGAGCAGGATGGTGGCGCCCTTGGCCTTGGCGTCCTCGACGTGCTTCTCCACGATCTCGAGCTGCCGGTCCCAGAAGAGCGGGCCGACATCCTTGCCCACGGCGCCGTAGGTCACCTCGGCGGCGCGTTTGCGCACCTCCTCGATGAACCGGTCGGCGATGCTCTCCACCACGTAGATCCGCTCGACCCCGACGCAGACCTGACCGGTGTTGAACATCGACAGGTACACCGCGCCGAGCGAGGCGCGGTCCAGGTCGGCGTCGGCGCAGACGATCATCGCGTCCTTACCGCCGAGTTCGAGGGTGACCGGGATCAGCCGGCTCGCGCAGGCGGCGGCGATCTTCTTACCGGTGCCGACGCTGCCGGTGAACGAGATCTTGTCGACATCGCCGTTCACCAGGGCCGCGCCGGTCTCGCCGTCACCGTGCACGACCTGGAGCACGTCCTCGGGGACACCCGCCTCGTGCAGCACCTTGACCGCCCACTCCCCCGAGTGCGGGGTGACCTCGGACGGTTTGAGCACCACCGAGTTGCCGGCCAGCAGGGCCTGGGCGATCGGGTTCAGGGAGAGGATGAACGGGCCGTTCCAGGGGGTGATCACGCCGACCACGCCGAGCGGCTGATAGTTGATGACGAGTTTCTTCAGCGGCAGCATGTAGCCGTGCAGGCGGCGCTTCTCGTCGGCCAGATCCTTGGTGGCGCGCCCGCTCCAGTAGTTCAGGAAGTCGCAGGCGGGCACCATTTCCACGGCCAGCGCCTCGACCCGCGGTTTACCGGTCTCCTGCATCACCGTTTCGACGATCTCGTCACGCCGGGCCAGGAGCACCGAGACCGCGTTGCGGATGATCGCGGCCCGTTCGGCGACCGGCCGGGCGGCCCAGCCGGGCTGCGCGGCGCGCGCCGTGGCCAGGACCGCGGCCACATCGTCGGCCGTGCTCACCTCGATCTCGCCGACGCGTTCGCGGGTAGCGGGGCTGCGCAGCTCGAGCCGCCGGCGTCCGTCGGCGGTCGGCTCCAGCTGTTCAACGATGGCCATGGTGATCTCTCCTCACCGGAGGAATTGGAACAGGTTCTACTCGAATTCGGAGCTTACGTCATGCGCGCGGGCGACGCACCGGGGATGGCCCGAACAAGTCCGGACTACCTACGATGCCGCTATCAACCGATTCAATCAAGTGATTGACACGGGGCCATCGCGCGGGACACCATCGACACGCGGTCCAGTGCCGGACCGCGCCCCCGATCGGCAGGAGACCGATGACAGCCGAGTCCCCGGACGCGAGTCTCACCGCGCCCTACAGCATCGAATTCCCGTACAACCGGACGGTCGGCGAGAAGATCGGCACGTTCCTCGGCGGTCTGCGCGACGGCGAACTGTACGGGGTGCGCACCGCCGCCGGCGCGGTACTCTGCCCGGCCCTGGAATTCGACCCGGCCACCGCGGCGCCCACCGGCGACCTGGTCCACCTGACCCCCGCCGGCACCGTCACCCACTGGACCTGGGTGCCCACCCGGCCCGGCGACGATATCGAAGCCGACCACTTCGCCTGGGCCCTGATCACCATCGACGGCACCGAGGGCGGCCTCTTCCACGCCGTCGACACCGGCGGCGACTCCTCCCGCCTGGCCGCGGGCCTGCGGGTGGCACCCCGCTGGCGCGCCGAACGGGTGGGCAGTATCCGCGATATCGTCTGCTTCGAACCGGTGGGGTCGTGATGAGCACCCTGCCCATGCCCGTGGAATCGTTCACCAGCCCGCACAAGGTGGACTACACCTTCGTCGCCGGAACCGGGCGCTCGGCCTTCCTGCGCGGGCTGAAGGAACGCCGCCTGCTGGCCCGCCGCTGCCCGACCTGCGAGCGCGTGTACCTGCCCTTCCCCGAATTCTGCTCGCGCTGCCTGGCCGAGCTCTCCGCGCCGTTCGAACTCGACGGCACCGGCGTGGTGAAAACGTTCTGCGTGGTGAACTTCCCGTTCCCCGGCCAGGTGATCGACCCGCCGTACCTGGTGGCCTATATCCAGGTCGACGGCGCGGACACCACCCTCATGCATCTGATCCGGGACGTCGAACTCGCCGATGTGCACATCGGGATGCGGGTGGAACCGGTGTGGTGCGCCGAAGAGGACCTGGACACATCCATGAACAGCATCCGCTACTACCGGCCGGTCGCAGGAGGTTCCGATGCGTGATATCGCGGTGGTCGCATTCGCGCAGTCGCCGGCGATGTCGGCCGACCGGCACGACGATATGGCCGAGATCCTGCTGCCGGTGATGCGCGAGGCGCTCGGCTCGGCGGGTATCGATCGCACCGAGGTCGATTTCTGGACATCGGGGAGCCACGATTTCCACGAGGGCCGGACCTTCGCCTATATCGAATCGCTCGACGCGGTGGGTGCGTGGCCGCCGATCTCGGAATCCCATGTCGAGATGGACGCCGCCTGGGCCGCCTACGAGGCGTGGTCGTGGCTGCAACTCGGCGAGGGCGAGATCGCGGTCGTCTACGGGGTCGGGCGCGGGTCGCTGGCCCACGATCTCGACCAGGTGACCGCCACCCAGCTCGACCCGTACTTCCTGGCCCCGCTGCGGCCGCACCAGGACGCGCTGGCCGCGCTCCAGGCGCAGGCGCTGATCGCCGCCGGGGTGCTGGACGAGAAACAGCTGGCCGAGGTGGTGGTCCGGGCCCGGGCGGGCGCGGTGGGCAATCCGGGCGCGCAGGTGTCCGGGGAGTTCACGGTGGACGAACTGCTGGCCGCGCCGTATCTGGCGTCGCCGTTGCGCGAACACGATCGGGGTCCGATCGGCGATGCCGCGGCGGTCCTGGTGCTGGCGGCCGGTGATACCGCGCGGCGACTGGCGCGGCGCCCGGCCTGGGTGCGCGGTGCCGACCACCGGATGGACAGCCACTATCCGGGGACCCGCGACCTGACCCGCGTCGACACGGTGACGGTGGCCGCGGCGAAGGCCGCCGAGCAGGCCGGTTTCGCGGCCCGCGAGGTCCAGATCGCCGAACTGCACACCGAGTACAGCTACCAGGAACCGCTGCTGGCGCAGGCACTCGAACTGTCCGGGGCCACGATCAATCCCGGCGGCGGGCCACTGGTCGCCCGGCCCACCACCGCCACCGGACTCATCCGGATCGGCGCCGCGGCACAGCACATCCTGACCGGTCGCGCGGACCGCACGCTGGCACACGCCACCAACGGGCCCGCGCTCCAGCAGAACATGATCTGCCTTATGGAGGGAGACCGGTGAAACTCGCGGTCGTCGGAATCGGACAGAGCAAACAGGCCAAGAAACGCAAGGTCACCATCGGCGCGATGGTGCGCGAAGCCGTCGACGAGGCAATGGCCGACGCCGAACTGGAATTCGGCGATATCGACGCCGTCGTGCTGTCGAAGACACCGGACCTGTTCGACGGGGTGATGAATCCGGAGCTCTACCTCGCCGACGCGATGGGAGCCCGCGGACTACCGGTGACCCGGGTGTTCACCGGCGGCAGCGTCGGCGGGCACGCCGCCATCTACGGTGCCCATCTGGTGCAGGCGGGTCTGGCCCGGCGGGTGCTGGTGGTCGCGTATTCCAAGGAATCCGAGGGTGATTTCACCTGGGCGCTGTCGCGCGGGCTGCCCTTCAGCGCGCAACTCGGCGCGGGCGCCGGGGCGCATTTCGCGCCGGTGATCCGGGAATACATCCGCCGGTCGGCGGCACCCGAGCACATCGGCTGGCAGATCGCGGTCAACCACCGTCTCAACGCCACCCGGAACCCGTACGCGCATATCCAGTTACCGGATATCACCGTGGAGCAGGTGCGCGAATCCCGGATGCTCTGGGACCCTATCCGTTTCCTGGAGTCGTGCCCCTCCTCGGACGGTTCGTGCGCGGTGGTGATCACCGGGGAAGACGACGCCCACCACACCGGCCGTCCCCCCGCCTGGATCCACGGCATGTCGTGGCGCACCGAGACCGGCCATTTCGCCGGCCGCGACGAAGTGAACCCCGAGGCCGGACGGCAGTGCGCCGCCGAGGCGTACCGGCAGGCCGGGATCACCGATCCGGCCCGCGAGATCGATACCGCCGAGCTCTACATCCCCTACAGCTGGTTCGAGCCGATCTGGCTGGAGAACGTGGGCCTGGCCGAGGTCGGCCAGGGCTGGAAGGTGGTGGATTCCGGGCGCACCGCGTTCGGCGGAGAACTGCCGATCAATCCGTCCGGCGGGGTGCTGTCCGGGAACCCCACGGGGGCAACGGGCCTGCTGCGGTTCGCCGAGGCGGCCATGCAGGTACGGGGTACCGCGGGCGAGCACCAGGTACCGGACGCGCGCCGCGCCATCGGCCACGCCATGGGCGGGGCGGCGCAGTTCCACGCGCTCTGGGTGGTCGGCGCCGAACCACCGAATTCCTGACCGGTGGGTCCGGTGCCCTCGGCCCGGCCCCACCACCGCCCGGCAACGGGCGACAACACTTCCGCGGACCGCGGGACCGCACGAGACGAGGAGAGAGCAATGATGCACTACCTCCGCCGGCGCTCGGGCCTCCGCGGTTCGCGTGTACCAGCTACCGAGGAGAGATCGTGATGCGATACCTCCGCCAACGCGTCGGCCTCCGCGGGCCGCAGACACCAGTTTCCGAGGAGAGATCATGAGCGGGCGGGTATACGTTGCCGGCGTCGGGATGACCAAGTTCGAGAAGATCCAGTCCCGGGACTGGACGTATCCGGAGATGGTCGCCGAAGCGGTGGGCCAGGCGCTCGCCGACGCCGGAGTGGGGTACGACCGGGTGCAGCGCGCCGCCGTCGGGTACGTCTTCCAGCCCTCCACCGCGGGTCAGCGGGCGCTCTACGATATCGGCCTCACCGGTATCCCGATGGTCAACGTCAACAACAACTGCGCCACCGGGTCCACCGCGCTCGTGCTCGCCCGGGAATGGGTGCAGGCCGGGCTCGCCGATATCGTGCTCGCGGTCGGGTTCGAGCAGATGACCAAACAGGCGATGTCCGGCGACGGCACCATGCCGAAGGTCACCACGGTGGACCGGCACATGGACGCGCTGAAGGCGGCCGCCGGTTTCGGGCACGCGCCGATGACCGCCCAGTTCTTCAGCGCCGCCGCGAACGAACACATGCAGCGGTACGGGACCACCCGGGAGCAGCTGGCCCGGGTCGCGGTGAAGAACCACGAACACTCCACCCGCAACCCCAAAGCCCAGTTCCAGGACGCCTACACCCTCGACCAGGTGCTCGGCGACAAACTGGTCTCCGATCCGCTGACCCGCTCGCAGTGCTCCCCCATGTCCGACGGCGCCGGCGCGGCGGTGCTGGTGAGCGAACGCTACGTGCGCGAACACGGTCTCGATCGGGCGGTGCCGATCCTCGCCCAGGAACTGGTGACCGATACCGGCGCCTCCTTCGAGTCGGGGTCGATGATCGATGTGGTGGGCGCGCCCATGGCGCGGATCGCCGGCCGGAAGGTACTGGAGACCGCCGGGGTGGGCATCGACGATATCGATGTGCTCGAACTGCACGACTGCTTCTCCATCAACGAGCTGCTCACCTACGAGGCGCTGGGTCTGTGCGGCGAAGGCGAATCCGGCGCGCTGGTGGAGTCGGGGGCGACCACCTACGGCGGCCGCTGGGTGGTCAACCCGTCGGGTGGGCTCATCTCCAAGGGGCATCCGCTCGGCGCCACCGGGCTGGCACAGTGCACGGAACTGGTCACCCAGGTGCGCGGTGCGGCCGGTGCGCGTCAGGTGGAGGGCGCGCGGCTCGGGCTCGCCCACAATCTCGGGCTCGGTGGAGCCTGCGTCGTGACCCTGTACGGTGCGCCGGACACGGTCTCCTAGAGTTCCGGTCATGACGAGAAGCCGGGTGCGGTCCGGGCGGGCGATGTCCTCGCCCGCCGCATCCCCGCGCCGGGGCCCGGCCGCGGCCCGCGGCGAGGCCCGTCCGGACCCCGGCCCCGGGCACTCCCCCGAGGCCGGTCTCCCCACCGATCAGCGCCTGATCCTGGCCGCCGAACGGCTCTTCGCCGAACGCGGGATCGACGCGGTCTCCCTACGTTCGGTGATGGCCGAGGCCGGCGCGAACGTCGCATCCGTGCACTATCACTTCGGCTCCAAGGACGCCCTGGTCGACGCCCTGATCAGCCGCCGCAGCGAACAACTGCACACCCGCCGCGCCGAACTGCTGGACGCCGTGGAGGCCGCCGGCACACCCGATGCCCGGTCGCTGGCCGACGCCTTCGTCCGCCCGGTCGGCGAACTCGCCGCCGCCGGCGGCACCCCGTGGATCCGCCTGGTCGCGGGGATCATGAGCGGTAACCATCCCGCGCTCACCAAACTCACCGAGGGATTCGCCCCCCAGGCCCTGCGGTTCAACGCCCTGCTGGAGCAGACCGCCCCCGGTGTCGCGTCCCGGACCATCCGCTTCCGCCTCACCCAGGCCATGAATCTGACCTTCCAGACGCTCGGCGACCCAGACGGTCTGCGGGGCATGCTGGCGCTCAGCGGAACCCGGCTCTCCCCCGACGAACTGCTCACCGAACTGATCGATACCGTCACCGCGATCCTCACGGGTCCACCGGATCACTGAGGTCTTCGCCCACTCGCTCCTATCACCGACGGCAGACTCGACCTCGGCCCCGGCGGCCTATTCGACTCGTCGAGGTAGTACACACAGGCCTACATTGCCCGTATGAACGATCGGCTGAGTATTCGTCGGGTTCGTGCACAACTGCCGACCGTGGTCGATGCCGCTGCGCGGGAGGGGCACGTCACCGTGATCACTCGCGGCGGTCGGCCGGCGGCCGCCATCGTCCCGTTGTTCATGCTCGCCCAGCGCGAAGAATGGGAGGACGAGCAACTGGAGCATATGGCGGGCGAAGCACTTACCGAAGCAGGCGAGCCCGAACGGATCACCCTGGGACAGATGATGGACGAGATCCTCGCCGCCGGTGACGAAGCCGTGCCATGAAATACGAATGCTGGATGCGAATGCCGCGGACCGCCCGGCGAAGGACGCGGCGACCCCATCCCCCGAGGAGGCCCGTTACGCCTGCCGGTCGCACCGACTTTGCCGAATAACGACCCGGACCGACGGGGCGGCGTGGACGTCGAAGCATCAACCGGGCGTCCCGGAGTCCGCTGACAGGTGGGCAACTACCGGCTCGTCTACGAGGCGACGATGGAAAGCTGGTGATCCTGGTGATCTCCGCCGGCCATCGACGAAAAATATACGAGCGGTAGCTGCCCGCCCGACCTCAGTTGACCTGCCGGCCCTCGCCCCAGTACTGCGCCCGCAGCGCTTTCTTGTCCGGTTTACCGAGCGGGCTGACCGGGATGCTCTCGGCGAAATCGACGGTTTTCGGGGTGTAGACCGCGCCCTTACGGTCCTTCACCAGCGCCTGCAGTTCCTCGACCGGCACCGACTGCCCGTCGCGCAGCACGACGACCGCCTTGACCGCCTCACCCCATTTGTCGTCCGGCACACCGATCACGGCCGCGGCGCTCACCGCCGGATGCGCCGACAGCACATCCTCGACCTCGCGCGGATACACATTGAACCCGCCGGAGACGATCATGTCCTTCTTCCGGTCGACGATGTAGAGGAAACCCTCCTCGTCCTGCCGGGCGATATCGCCGGTGTGCAGCCAGCCGAATTCGGTGGCCTCCGCGGTCTGTTCGGGTTTGTTCAGATACCCGTTCATCACGAGCGGGCCGCGGACACACACCTCGCCCGGCTCACCCTGGGGTACCTCGTTACCCTTCTCGTCGAGCAGGGCCACCGACAGCCACGGCACCGGGCGGCCGCAACTGGCCAGCCGCTCCGGTTTGTTCAGGTCGTGGTCGCCGCGCCGCAGCACCGAGATGGTCATCGGGCTCTCGGCCTGGCCGTAGAACTGGAAGAAGATGGGACCGAACTTCTCGATCGCCTCGGCCAGCCGGGTCGGGGAGATCGCGGAGGCGCCGTAGAACACGGTCTGCAGGCTGGAGAGGTCGTACTTGTCCAGGTCGGGGCTGTCCAGCAGGGCGTAGAGCATGGTGGGCACCAGCATGGTCGCGGTGATCTTGTACTTCTCGATCGCCTCGAGCACCTTGGCCGGATGGAAGTACGGCAGCACCACGATGGAACCACCCTGCTGGGCGGTGGGGCCCCAGAACGCGGCGCCCGCGTGGCTCAGCGGGGTGCACACCAGGAACCGGACCTCGTCGGGCCACTCCCATTCGGTCATCTGGATGCGCAGCATGGTGGTACTGCCGCGGAAGCTCATCTCCACGCCCTTGGGCTTACCGGTGGTGCCACCGGTATAGGCCAGGCTCATGGTCGCGTTCGGATCCACCTGCGGACCGCGCACCCGCTCGGGGGTGAACCCGGCGGCCAGTTCGATCAGATCGGTCCCCGCCTCGGACGGACCGAACGAGAACAGGTTCCGCAACCCGGGCACCTTGTCCCGCAACTGCGCGGCACGTTCGTCGAAACCGCTCGGGTCGTAGATCAGGGTTTCCACGCCCGCGTCCTCGAGGACGTAGGCGTGATCGTCGAGCGAGCCCATGGGATGCAGCGCCATGGCCCGCGATCCGTTCACATTGTTGGCGCCCTGGGCGAAGATCACCTCCGGGCGGTTCGCCGACAGCACCGCCACGGGAGAGCCCACACCCAGTCCGGCCGAGGCCAGCGCCTGGGCGAACCGGCTGATCTGATCGCGCACGTCGCGGTAGGTCAGGGTGGCGTCGTCGATATGGACCGCGGTGCGGTCGGCATATCGCTCGAGAGCTTTGCCCAGCAGGTCCACCGCCAGCGGCTCGCGGTGCAGCAGGGCGGTGTCGTCGACGTGCGGTTCAGTGTTCATTCGTCTGCCTTTCGGGCCGGCCCGACCGAGCGGAACCGGCGAAGATCGACCGGTGCTCCGGCGCGGTCACGAGCCGCGGGCACCGCCACATGGCGCCGCGGCCCGTGAACCACCCACGGGGCTCGCAAACCGCGAAAACTATAACACGTTCTACTTTACTTCCGGGAGGGATCCGCGAACTCCACCACATCGCACCCGGCGAGGGGATGGGATCCGGGTAGTGCGACCACCCGCGGTTCGCGCGCCACCACCACCCATTCGTACCGGTCGGCGCCGGCCAGCGGCAGCCAGACGAACGCCACATCGGTGGACCCGTCGGCCAGCCCGGCGGTCGGGTCGAGCCAGCCGAGCTGGCGCAGCACGGGTTTGGCGGCAGGATGAGCCGCCGCGAACCGGGCCCGCACCGCCGGGAGCAGCCCGCGACCCGGACTGGTGCTGATACCGATGGTCAGCACGGCCTGTTGCCCGGCCTTGGCGGCCTCCACATCGGTGCGCGCCGCCTCCCACGCGGCCAGCAGCTACCGCGCATGCGGGAGGAGCGCTTCCCCCACCGGCGTGAGCCGTACCGAACGCCCGTCCCGATCGAACAACGGTGCGCCCAGTTGCCGTTCGAGCGCTCGGATCTGCTTGCTCAGCGCGGGTTGGGAGACGAAAAGGCTCTCCGCGGCGCGGGTGAAGTTCAACTGCTCCGCGACCGCCGCGAAGTAGCGGAGGTCCCGTCCGTGCACATCCATAACCAACGGTTATCACAACCGGTCTTGGACATCATCTCGGCGCGGGGCCAGGATCGTTCTCGTGACTCGAACCGAGGAGAACATAGTGGGCAATCCGAAGATCTGGCTGGTGACCGGTGCGAGCAGCGGCTTCGGCCGCGCGATCACCCGGGCGGCGATCGACGCCGGCGATACCGTGATCGCGGTGGCACGCCGCACCGCCGCCCTCGACGATCTCGTCGCCGCCCACCCCGACCAGGTGGAAGCATTGGCGCTGGACGTCACCGATACCGAGCGCATGGAGACCGCGGTCGCCGATATCGTCGCACGCTACGGCCGAATCGACGTGCTGGTCAACAATGCGGGCCGCACCCAGGTGGGCGCGGTCGAGGAGACCACCGACGGCGAACTGCGCGACCTGTTCGACCTGCACTTCTTCGGGCCCGCCGCACTCACTCGCGCGGTACTGCCGCAGATGCGCGCCCAGCGGTCCGGCGCGATCGTCATGATGAGCAGTGTCGGCGGGCAGCTGTCGTTCGCCGGCTTCTCCGCCTACAGCGCCACCAAATTCGCGCTCGAGGGCTTCTCCGAGGCGCTGGCCGAGGAGGTGGCACCGTTCGGGATCGATGTGCTGGTCGTCGAACCCGGCGCCTTCCGGACGGGGCTCTTCGGGGCCGGCGCCGCGTATTTCAGCGCCGAGAACGAGGTCTACGCCGAGACGGCGGGCGCCACCCGGCGCATGGTCGAGACGGGGGACGGCACCCAACCGGGCGATCCCGCCAAGGCCGCCGCCGCTATCCGCGCGGCGCTGGAGGCCGAGCGCACGCCCCTGCGCCTGCCGCTCGGCGCGGATTCCGTGGATTCGGTACTCGCCCACCTCGATTCGGTACGCGCCGAAGTCGCCGAGTGGGAGAAGGTCGGGCGGGCCACCGCCTTCGAATGAGGATCAGGTCGATGATTCTCGTGCGCGTCCCCGCTCACGAGGTTCCTCGGCCGGATCCCGGACACTCCGGCCATCGGATGCCCGTGCCGCGCTCACGGCACCCGACCGAGAACTGCTGTCCACGAGAGGTCCGCCGACCGCTCTGCGGGCCCGGCCGGCGGACCGGGGCGGATGTTCCCACGCCGCCGGTCCGCCACCGTTCGGGTACGGTGCGCACCGCGGAATCCACCCGGATCCGGAGATCGGCAGCGGTTCCGCTCGAGACACGCGGGATCAGTCCCGCGTGACCGTCCCGTCCACCCGGCGCCAGATGCCGAGCGGGTTCTCCACGCGGATCTCGTCGGCGAGCAGTTCCTCCGGCACGTTCTGGTAGCTCACCGGGCGCAGGAAGCGTTCGATGGCAAGGGATCCCACCGAGGTGGTGGCCGACGCCGTGGTCGCCGGGAAGGGACCGCCGTGCACCACCGCGTGCCCGACCTCGACACCGGTGGGCCAGCCGTCGAAGAGCACCCGCCCCGCGATCAGCTCCAGTTCCCCCAGCAGCGGCCGGGCGATGTCCCGGTCGGCGGCGGTGGCGTGCACGGTGGCCGTGAGCTGGCCCTCCAACTCCCCGGCCAGTGCCAGTAGTTCCGCGGTGTCGGCGGCGCGCACGATGATCGAACTCGGACCGAACACCTCGTCCTGGAGTGCGCGGTCGGCCCGGAAACGCGCGGCGGTGGTGACGAACAGATGCGGATCGCCGGAACAACTCGTCGCGCCCGCGGCCCCGGTGGCGGCCAGCCGCACTCCCTCGGTCCCGGTCAGGCGCTCGACACCGGCGGTGAACGACGCCGCGATCCCCTTGTTCAGCATGGGCGCACCGGACGCCGCACCGATCGCCTCGGTGGCCGCTGCCACGAATTCGTCGGCGCCGGGCCCGTCGGCCAGGAAGACCAGACCCGGGCTGGTGCACAGCTGCCCGACGCCGGTGGTCAGCGAGGCGACGAATTCCGCGCCCAGGCTCGCACCGCGTTGCGCCAGTGCGCCGGGCAGCACGAAGACCGGGTTCACGCTGGACATTTCGGCGTACACCGGGATCGGTACCGGCCGCGCCGCAGCGGCCGCGGCCAGCGCCAGCCCGCCCCGCCGGGATCCGGTGAAACCCACCGCGCGGATATGTGGGTCGCGGACCAGCGCGAGGCCGGTTTCCACGCCACCGTGCACCAGCGCGAAGGTTCCCGCCGGCAGACCGTGCTCCCGGGCTGCCGCGAGCACCGCGCGCGCCACCAGTTCGGAGGTACCGGGATGCGACGGATGCGCTTTGACGACCACCGGTGCGCCGGCGGCCAGCGCGGAGGCGGTGTCACCGCCCGCGACCGAGAAGGCCAGCGGGAAGTTACTGGCGGCGAACACCGCCACCGGCCCCACGGGAATACGGCGCTGGCGCAGATCGGGTTTCGGCAGCGGCGTCCGCGCCGGATCGGGCCGGTCGAGCCGGGCGCCGGTCCAGCTGCCCTCCCGCACCACCTGGGCGAACAGCCGCAGCTGCCCGGTGGTGCGGCCGATCTCCCCGCGGATACGGGCTTCGGGCAGACCGGATTCGGCGATCGCACGCTGCGCCAGGACCTCCCCCAGGTTCTCGATCTCCGTGGCGATACCGTCCAGGAACGCGGCACGCCGGGTGAAATCGGTGGCCCGGTATTCCGCGAAAGCGGTCCATGCGGCGGTCGCCGCCCGTGCCACGGTGGCGGCGTCGGCTTCGTGGAACTCCGGTTCGAGCGTGACGCCGGTCGCCGGGTTCACCGCGCGGAAGGCCCCGGTGGTCCCGGGGACCTCGGTGTCGCCCAGCAGGTTCGCGCCGGTGAGGTGTGTGGTCTCGGTGCTGGTCATCAGCTCACCTTCTTCACGAGGTCGGCCAGTTCGGCGAGTTCGGTCTCGTCGAGATCGGTCAGCGGGCTGCGCACCGGGCCCGCCGGGCGGCCGATGACCTTCATCCCCGCCTTGATGACGCTCACCGCGTAGCCGGGTTTGCGATTGCGCAGGTCGCAGTACGGGATCACGAACTCGTTGAGCGCGTTCAGCACGAACGCGTTGTCGCCGCGGCGCAGGGCGCGGTAGAAGTCGAGCGCGAACTCGGGCAGGAAGTTGTAGATCGCCGAGGAGTAGGTGGTCACGCCCAGCGCCAGGTAGGGCAGCGCGAACATCTCCGCGGTGGGCAGGCCGCCGACGTAGGTGAGGCGGTCGCCGACCCCGGCGTAGATCCGGGTCATCTGTTCGATATTGCCGATACCGTCCTTGAACCCGATCAGAGTGGGGCAGCGGTCGGCGAGTTCGGCGACGGCGGCTTCGGAGTACGCCGCGTTGGCGCGCGAGTAGATGATGACACCGAGGTCGGTGGCCGCACAGACCTGCCGCACATGGTCGACCAGACCCTCCTGGCTCGCCTCGGTGAGGTAGGGCGGCAGCAGCAGGACGCCGCTCGCGCCGGCGCGTTCCGCGGCGCGCGCCATCTCGACCGCGGTCGCGGTGCCGTACCCGGCGGGGGCGATCACCGGCAGACCGTCCGGCGCTTCCTGGACGGCGGCGGTGACCACCTGGTCGACCTCGGCCGGGGTGAGGGAGAAGAACTCGCCGGTGCCGCCCGCGGCGAACAGGCCGGACGCGTCGTACTGGCCGAGCCAGCCGATGTTGTCCCGGTAGGCGGCCTCGTCGAACGAGCCGTCGGCGCGCAGGTGCGTAACCGGGAAGGACAGCAGGCCGGAGCCCAGCTTCCGGGCGACTTCCTGGGGAGGGGCAGTGGTCATGGCGTGCGACTCCTGTTCGAGGGTGACCTGCTGCCCTCACCCTAGGAACCCCTATGATTCACGTCCAACACTGATTACATATCTATCAATACAAGGTCGGTATCGGATGTTCACTTTCGTCCAGCTCACCCATTTCGTCGCCGTGGCCGAGGAGCTCCACTTCGGCCGGGCGGCGGAACGCCTGCGGATGACGCAGCCGCCACTGAGTCGGCAGATCCAGCTCCTGGAGAAGGAGGTGGGCGCCGAACTGTTCGACCGATCCAACCGCACGGTGAAACTCACCCGCGCCGGTCGCGCCTTCCTGCTCGATGCCCGGCGGCTGCTCCAGCAGGCCGAACGGGCCACCCTGGCGGTGCGCCGGGTCTCGGCCGGCACCGGGGGTGTGCTGCGGCTGGGATTCACCGGGGCGAGCGTGCACTCCGGGCTGCCGCGGGTGCTCGCCGCGACCCGGGCGGCACTACCCGATGTCGATGTGGAGTTGCGCGAAATGGTGACCATGGACCAGGTGGAGGCGCTCTCGGAGGGAGCTCTCGATCTGGGCATGGTGCGCCCGCCGATCACCCGGCCGGACCTCACCACGCGCACCTTCGTGCGCGAGGGCCTGATCGTGGCCCTGCCCGCGGACCACCCACTGGCGACCGAGACGGGACCGGTACCGGTGACCGCGCTGCACGGCGTGGAGATGGTGATGCACGCGCCGGTCGAGGCACGGTACTTCCACGACCTGATCACCACGGTGCTGCACGCGGCGGCCGTGATCCCGGTGATCACCCAGTACATGACCCAGATCCACAGCATCCTGGCGTTGGTGAACCTGGGCTGGGGCGTGGCGCTGGTGCCCGAATCGGCCACCGGTATGCGGTTCGACCACGTGGTCTACCACCCCTTGGAGGGAGTGGAGACCCAGGTGGAACTCGACCTGGTGTGGCGCCACGGTAACGAGAACCCGGCCTTCACCAGGCTGATGACGGAATTGGCGGGGGCGGACGAGAGCACCTCCGCCACTTTCGATACCTTTCCTGTATCGATTCATCCGTAATTGGTGTTGGACCGGAATCACCCGAGGTCTTTACATTCAGTGCCTGTGAGGCGAGTCACCGGGCCTCAGACGTATTCCCACGGCACTGCGTAGCGCGGTGGCGGTTCGACCGAAAGGAGTGGACGATGTCGTTCACTCGGCAGCCGACTGCGGAACTGGAAATAGCCGTGTCGAAGTTCTTCCGACGCGTCGTCCCGCTGTTCATCATCATGTTGATCTGCAATCAGATCAACCGCTCGAATATCGGCTACGCCCGTGAATACCTGGAAGCGGACGTCGGTATCGGCGCCGCCGCCTACGGTTTCGGCGCGGGTGTCTTCTTCATCGCCTACGCCCTGTTCGAACTACCGAGCAACGTGATGATGGAGAAGTACGGCGCACGCGTCTGGCTCACCCGCATCATGGTCAGCTGGGGGCTGGTCTCGGCCGCCATGATGTTCGTCCAGAACGCGACCATGTTCTACGTGCTGCGCTTCCTGCTCGGCGCGGCCGAGGCCGGGTTCTTCCCCGCAGTCATCTTCTACCTGGCCAAATGGTTGCCGAACAGCCATCGCGGCCGGGCCACGGCCCTCTTCGTCGCCGGGTCCTCGGTCGCCGCGGCGGTATCCGGTCCACTGTCGGGCCCGCTGCTCTCCCTCGACGACAGCCTCGGCCTGCACGGCTGGCAGTGGATGTTCGGCATCGAGGGCACGGTGTCGGTGTTCGTCGGCATCATCGCCTTCTTCTTCCTCGACTCCCATATCAAGGACGCGAAATGGCTGACCGACGGTGAGAAGAAAGCTCTCGTCGATACCATTTCCGCCGAGGAGATCGACAAGGCCGCCAATTCCGGGGTCGCGCATCGGGCGTCCCGCTGGCGGATGCTGCTGGATCCGAAACTGATCCTCTTCTGCTGGATCTATTTCGCCATTCAGCTCTCCATCTACGCGAACACCTTCTGGCTGCCCTCGATCATCCGCCGCATCGACGGCGTGAACGATATAACCGTCGGCCTGCTCTCCTCGCTGCCCTGGATCTGCGCGGTGGTCGCCATGTACGCCTCGGCGCGCATCGGCGACCGCACCGGCAACCGCCGGCCCCTGCTCATCGTCGCGCTCCTCACCGCCGCCGTCGGCACCTACCTCGCCGCCATCGCGTCGCCGTGGCTCGCCCTGGTCTTCCTGTGCGTCGCCGCCATGGGCTTCAAGAGCGCCAGCCCGCTGTTCTGGTCCATTCCGCAGTCCGGGCTGCATCCGCTCGTCCTCGCCCCCGCCATCGCCATCATCAACTCGCTCGGAAACCTCGGCGGCTTCGTGGCGCCGTACGGCTTCGGCCTGATCAAATCGGCCACCGGTGAGGTCACCTGGGGCCTCTACGCGCTCGCCGCCGCTTCCGTGCTCGCCGCCGCCTCGGTCCTGCTCGTCCGCAGGTCGAGCGCAGCGAACAGCGACACGGCCCCGGCCGCCGCGGGAACCCTTCCCGAACCCGGGTCGCTCGACGCGCCCGCCCACCCCGCCACCGCCGCGGTCACCACCCTGGAGAAGCGTTCATGACCACCCGCACCCCCCGCGTCACCGAGATGCGTGTCGTGCCCATCGCCGGCCACGACAGCATGCTGCTCAATCTCAGCGGCGCGCACGCCCCCTATTTCACCCGCAATCTCGTGATCCTCACCGATTCCGACGGTCGCACCGGGGTCGGCGAGGTGCCCGGCGGCGAGCGGATCCGTGCCACCCTCACCGAGGCCCGGGAGTTGGTGATCGGCCGCGGCGTCGGCGAATACCACGCTGTGCTGACCGATATCCGGCGCACCTTCGCCGCCCGCGATGAGGGCGGGCGGGGAAACCAGACCTTCGATCTGCGGGTCACGGTGCACGCCGTGACCGCGGTCGAATCGGCCCTGCTCGACCTGCTCGGGCAGCATCTGGAGGTACCGGTCGCGGCCCTGCTCGGCGAGGGTGTGCAGCGGGACCGGGTGCCCGCGCTCGGTTACCTCTTCTTCGTCGGCGATCGCGGGCGTACCGATCTCCCCTACCGATCCGGTACGGACGAACCGGCGGACGCCGACGAGTGGATGCGCCTGCGCCACGAGGAAGCGCTGACGCCGGAGTCGGTGGTGGCTCTGGCCCGGGCCGCGCGGGCTCGCTACGGCTTCCGCGATTTCAAGCTCAAGGGCGGTGTACTGCCGGGTCCCGAGGAGGCCGCCGCGGTGCGCGCGCTGGCCGAGGAGTTCCCGGATGCCCGGATCACCCTCGACCCCAACGGCGGCTGGCTGCTGCGCGAAGCGGTACCGCTGTGCCGGGAACTCACCGATGTCCTCGCCTACGCCGAGGACCCGGTCGGCCCGGAGGGGTCGTTCTCCGGCCGGGAGGTGATGGCCGAGTTCAAACGGGCCACCGGCCTGCCGACGGCGACCAATATGATCGCCACCGATTGGCGCGAACTCGGGCACACCGTCCGCACCGGGGCGGTCGATATTCCGCTGGCCGATCCGCATTTCTGGACGATGGCGGGATCGGTGCGCGTCGCGCAGCTCTGTGACGCCTGGGGGCTGACCTGGGGTTCGCATTCGAATAATCATTTCGATGTCTCGCTGGCCATGTTCACCCAGGTCGCGGCGGCGGCGCCCGGCGCAATCACGGCCATCGACACGCACTGGATCTGGCAGGACGGCCAGCGCATCACCCGCGATCCCTACCGGATCGTCGACGGTGAACTGACCCTGCCGCAGCGTCCCGGTCTCGGCGTCGATCTCGACGAGGAGCGGGTGGCCGCCGCACACGAGCTGTACCAGCGAGAGGGGCTGGGCGAGCGCAACGACGCGGCGACCATGCAGTACCTGATCCCCGGCTGGCAGTTCGACAGCAAGCGTCCCGCGCTCAGCCGCTGAGGTTTCCGGGCCGGCTCCGCGCGCGGGAGCCGGCCCGCCCGGCCTTGCGTAGGCGAAATGGGGATAGTTAGTATCCCGGTTATGAAAATGGGCGAGGGCGTCGAGTGGAGCCTGCACTGCTGTGTCACGCTGGCCTGGCTCGATGACCGCTGGCCGGTACCGATCGCCCGGCTGGCCGCCTGGTTCGACCTACCGGTGGAGTATCTGAAGAAACGTCTCCAAGCGCTGGTCCGGGCCGGGATCCTCACCTCCACCCCGGGTGTGCGCGGGGGTTTCGGTCTGGCCCGGCCGCCGGAACGAATCACCCTGCTCGATGTGGTCACCGCCGTGGAAGGCGGGGTGGAACCGTTCCGCTGCACCGAGATCCGGCAGCGCGGCGGCAGCGGTCACAGCGGCGGCGCGGAGTTCACCCGGCCGTGCGGTATCTCGCTGGCCATGCGCCGCGCTGAACTGGCGTGGCGACGCGAGCTCGCCGCCCAGACCATCGCCGACCTCGCCGCCGGCGCTCCGGCTGCCTCGGCGCAGCGCACCCGGCGCGAGTTCGCGAACCCCTGAACTCGCGGCGGTGGTCGCGCCTCCCGGGTGCCGGACCGCCGCGAGGTCTCCGAATAGAGACATTTTCTCTCCCAGATAGCCGATCCCCAGGAGGATGACATGTCCGGAATCGTGGTCTTGGGCGGTGGTTTCGCCGGGGTGTGGAGCGCCGCGGGCGCGGTCCGGCTCGCCCGCGCGGCGGGACGCGACCTGCCCGTCACCCTCATCGACCCCGGCGACGATCTGGTCATCCGGCCACGCCTCTACCAGGCCGAACCCGACCGCATGCGGATCTCGCTGGATCGCATCCTCGGGCCGGTCGGAGTCCGGCGGATCGCGGGTACCGCGACCGCCGTGCATACCGCGCACCGGACCGTGACCGTCGTCGGGAGAGACGGTGAGACAGCGGAAATCCCCTGGGAGCGAATGATTATCGCGACCGGAAGCCGGCTCGTCCGGCCCGGTGTGCCGGGCGCCGAGCTGCTGCACAATGTGGACACCCTCCCGGCCGCCGCGGCACTGGACTCGCATCTGCACCGGCTGCCGGACCTGCCGCCGGGTGCGGGGCGCTTCACCGCCGTGGTCGTCGGCGCGGGCTTCACCGGGCTCGAGATCGCCACCGAACTGGTGGACCGGCTCGGCGCGCTCGCCACGCACGAGCCGGTCCGCGTCGTGCTGGTGGAGCGGGCCGATACGGTCGGGCCCGAACTCGGACCCGGCCCCCGGCCGCAGATCCAGGAGGCCCTGGCGAGCCTGGGAGTCGAACAACATCTGGGTGTCGGCCTGAGCGCGGTGGAACCCGAGGGGGTCGTACTGTCCGACGGCACCCGTATCGCGGCGCGGACGGTGGTGTGGACCGCCGGAGTGCAGGCGAGTCCGCTCACCGCCGACATCCCCGCCGACCGGGACCGGCTGGGCCGGTTGGCGGTGGACGAGCAGCTACGGGTACGCGGGGTCCCCGGCGTGTACGCGGCCGGGGATACCGCGGCCGCGGACGCCGAGCCGGGACACCCGGTATTGCAGTGCTGCCAGCACGCGCTGCAACTGGGGAAGTTCGCGGGCCACAACGCCGCCGCCGATCTGTTCGGGCTCCCGGCCGTACCGTTCGCACCGGCGCCCTACGTCACCTGCCTGGACCTCGGCTCGGCCGGCGCGGTTTTCACCCACGGCTGGGACCGCCGCGTGGTCGCGACCGGCGCGAGCGCCAAGGAGCGCAAGCGGAAGGTGAACGAGTGGTGGATCTATCCGCCGACCGACGACCCGGGCGAACTGCTCCGGCAGGCCGACCACCGCTTCTCGGTACGCGATATCCCCACCCCGGGCCTCTGAACCGCGTCACGCGGCCTCCCCTCGCCGCTGCACACCCTCCGCGGACCCCGGCGAGGCGCGATTACTCAACTCGCCGGTACCAGCTGTTGCCCGGGAGCCGGCACGGCGGGCAGATGCGACCGGGAGTGCCGGGCTATCACCGCGGTGCCCGACAGCGCCACCAGCACCAGCCCGCCGAGGAGCACCGGATAGTCGGCCGCCGGGCTGAGCAGGCTGAGCAGCGACGGCAACAGGAACCCCAGGTAGGCCAGGGCGTAGTAGGCCCCGGTGAGCGCGGCCAGTTCCTCCGGCGCCGCCAGCCGCTGCACTTCGAGCAGGCCGGAGACCAGCGCGATCCCGTACGCGCATCCCAGGGCGAGCGCGGCGACCAGGGCCACGACAGGCGAGCGGACCAGCGCGGCCAGCGCGCTGACCACCAACCCGGCCGACATGACCGACATCGCCACCGCCACCGCCCGCGCGCTGGTGGTGCGGTCCAGCCGTTTGGCGAGCGGCTGGACCAGTACGCCGACCGTGAGGGTGGCGACGGTGACGGTGGTCGAGTACAGCAGGCCCCACTGCCCGACACGGTCGCCGACGAGCTGCGGCATCACCGCGTAGGCCACTCCGGCGGAACCGAAGATCCACGGCGCCATCGGGACGATCACCCGCCGGAACCGCGGATGCCGCAGACCGGAGAACCGTCCGGGCGTCCCCGTCCCGGCCGGCAGCGTCTCCGGCGCCCGCAGCACCGCGGGCAGCACCGCGGCGGCGAGCAGCGCGTGCACGACATAGGGCAGCACCATCGGCGCCGGACCCCACTGAGCGAGAACCCCCGCGACGCCCGCGCCGAAACCGAAGCCGAGCGTGAGCCACAGCGCGGCCCGCCGCGCGCCGGCCGCCGGGCCGCGCCCGGCGCGGACGGCGAGCTCGGTGGTCCAGGTGGTGCCCACCGCCATGGCCACGGCCACCCCGAAACCGGTGATCAGCCGGCCGATCGCGATCCAGCCGACACCGAACACCCCGGCCGCCAGCAGCGGACTGGCCACCAGCGAGGCCAGGACCCCCGCGACCGCCACCGGGCGCCGCCCGAACCGCGCGGAGAGCGCGCCGCTGAGCAGCAGACCCGGCACCAGACCGAGAACGTAGGCGCCGAGCAGCGCGTTCACCAGGAACGCGGAGTAACCCTCGTCCCGGTACATGACCAGCAGCGGCGTGAACTGGTTACCGCCCCAGGCGCAGACGAAGATCGCCGCCACCGCCGCATGCCACGAACCCTGCCTCATCGCCGGTGGGTCCCGTCCAGATGCGCGCGCAGGGCGGTGGTGAAGGCCCCCGCGTCACCCGATTCGATGATGGCGACGAGTTCCTCGTGCTGCCGCAGCACCACCGGGATGCGGCCGGGCACCGGACCGAGCGCGGCGACGTTCATCCGGCGCTGCCGATCGGCCAGCCCGGTGTAGAAGCGGATCAGCAGGGCGTTGCCACCCGACTCGACCAGGGTGCGATGGAAGAGTTCGTCCGCCTCGGCGAAGGCCTCGAGGTCACCGGACTCGGCGTGCCCGCGCTGGACCGCGAGCGCGGCGCGCAGTCGGTCGACGGCGGCGGGCACCTGCTCGGGTGTGCGGAGCAGACGGCGGACCGCCGCGGTTTCGACGGCTTCCCGGGCGTCCAGCACGTCCTCGGCCTCACCCGGCGGTACCGGTGCGACGATGGCCCCGCGTTTGGGCACCAGGGTCAGCAGTTCCTCGGCCTGCAGCCGCACGAACGCCTCCCGGACCGGAGTACGGCTCAACCCCAGCCGACCGGCGATCTCGGTTTCGCTGAAGAGGTGGCCGCCCGGCAGTTCACCGGACAGGACCAGTTCCTTGGTGAGCCGGTAGGCCCGATCCGCTGCACTCTGCCCGGGTGTATCGGCCGGGTACGACGATGTCCGCACGCAGGCCACTCTAGCTGATAGATACAAGCTTGCATGCAAGCATGCACTCGTCTGCCCACCCTCCGGCACCCTCCGCCCCGGCGGTACGGTCGGGACAGAGATCGAACAGACGGCGCGAGCGCCGACCGGACGAACGGACAACGATGTGACCGAGGCCTTCTACCTGCCCGATCCGGCGGACCCGCAGCGGTTCGTCTCCACCGAACTGACGCGCGGTCCGTGGTCGCCCGACGCCCAGCACGCCGGCCCGCCCTCCGCGCTGCTCGGCCATGTGATCGAACGGTGCGAACCCCGCCCGGGTTTTCAGGTCGGCCGGGTCGCCGTGGAGATCCTCGGTCCCGTCCCCCTGGCCCCCCTCACCGCGCAGGCCCGCCTCGTACGCCCCGGACGCAGCGTGGAACTGATCGAGGCGACGCTGTCCACCGACCGCGGTCCCGTGATGCGGGCCGTCGCGTGGCGCTTCAAACTCGCCGACCCCGAACTCGAGATCCCCGAGCACCTCTTACCGACCGGGGCACGCCCCGGCCCCGACCAGACGCCCGATCCCGAACCGTTCCCCTCCACCCAGCCTGTCGGATTCCACACCGGTATCGAATACCGCTACGTCACCGGCTCGTTCCGCGAACCGGGCCCCGCGGTGTGCTGGATCCGGCTGAAGTACCCGATCGTCGCCGGTACCACGCCCAGCCCGCTGGAACGCACTCTCGCGGCGGCGGACTCCGGCAACGGTGTCAGCGCGGTCCTCGACTGGGACCGCTACCTGTTCATCAACACCGATCTCACCGTCACCCTGCACCGTCAGCCGGTCGGCGAATGGGTCTGCCTCGACGCCGTCACCCATCCGCAGCCGCACGGTATCGGCTCGGCCGAGTCCGCGCTGTTCGACGAGAAGGGCCCGCTGGGTCGCAGCACCCAGACCCTGTTCCTCGGCCCGCGCTGATTCTCGTTCCCGCACCACGCCGGTCCACTGCCCGCTGTCGGTTCCGTGCCGGGCGGCTACACCCCCGTCGGGCCGGCCACCCGATCGACCCCGGTCGCCACCTCGGGTTCGCCGAACTCCCGCCGGACGGCCGCGCCCACCCGGTCGTCCGCACCTGTCGCGAGCAGGTCGAGGAGCGCGCCGCGTAGTACCGCGAGCACCCGGGTGCGTTCCGCCCGGCCCGCGTCGGATTGCCGGATCCGGGCGGGTTGCGCCGCCGCCAGCACCTCCAGCCAGTCCGCGACGGTTTCCCGGGCGAAATCCGCCCACGGGCCGGACGGTTCCACCAGCGACCGGACATAACCCTCCAGCCACAGCGTGAGCAGAGCGCGTCGAGCGGGGTCGGACAGCCAGGCCCACAGCGCCGCCGCGACCCGCGGCAGCCGATCGTGCGGCGGATCCGCGGGCACGTCTACGGCGGCGAGCAGTGCGAGTTCCTCGGCCCGGGCGCGGGCCAGCAGCGCACGCACCAGACCTTCCTTGCTGCCGAACAGGTACAGCAGCACCCGGGGACTGGTCCCGATCGCCGTGGCCAGTGGTCGCAGCGACATCTCCGCCAGCCCGTGGGCCAGGACGTACCGGTAGGCCGCTTCGAGCAGTTCGGTCTGCCGAGCCGAGGGGGTTGCGTCCGAGTCCGCCATACGGGCATTCTGTCACCACTGAAACAGTCGTTTCAGTGGTGGGCAGCCCAGGCCGTACCCGGAGGACGGACATGATCGAAACAGAAACCGGCGCGACCCCCGGCCCGGTGATCCGCCCGCTCGGGCAGCCGGGCGATCTGGGCTGGATGGTGCAGGCGCACGGTGAGATCTATGCCGCCGAGTTCGGCTGGGACAGCAGCTTCGAAACGCTGGTCGCCCAGATAGTCACCGGCTACGCGAGCGAACACGACCCCGAGAGCGAAGCCGCCTGGATCGCCACTCTCGACGGTGAGCGGGTGGGGTGCGTGCTCTGCTCGCGCGGTGACGCCGAGACCGCGAAACTGCGGATCCTGCTGGTGGACCCGAAGGCGCGCGGGTACGGCCTGGGCCGGCGACTCGTCACCACCTGCCTGGACTTCGCGCGCTCCACCGGCTACCGGCGGATCACGCTGTGGACGAACGATGTGCTCACCTCGGCGCGCCGGATATACCGGGCGACCGGATTCGAACTCGACGACGAATACCGGCATCACAGCTTCGGCCGGGAGTTGGTGGGGCAGAACTGGTCCCGGGAGCTGTAATCCACGGGAGATCCCACACCGGGCTCGCCCCTGCCCCCGCGCGGTGCCACTGTCATACCCCTTGCCGCCGGCGCCCGCGCCGGCGGCTGTCTCGCACTCCCCGGGGCCGGCCCGAAGGGACGCGACCCCGGTGCGGGACTCCACCGTCACCCGGCCCGGCCGTCGCGTGCATACCGTCGGCAGTCATCCCGCGAGGAGGTCCCGCACAGACCGGCAGGAATCGAGCGGCCTACGCGCGAGCGAGATCGACGCACCGAGTGGGGGTTGTTCTCCGGCGGACAGCGCAGATCGGCCCGCGCCTCCACCTCGCCACCCCGCGCCGACCGAGGACGCGAATCCGGGGCGCCGCGCCCCCGAGGGACGTGGGTTCCGAACCCGATGACCGCGGCCCGGACGCCGGGCACCACCCGAACACCGAACACCGAACACCGAACACCGAACACCGAACACCGAACACCGAACACCGAACACCGAACACCGAACACCGAACACCGAACACCGAACACCGAACA
>NZ_JBEXLL010000008.1:0-58973 GCF_040609955.1 Nocardia sp. NPDC004568 | reverse complement strand
TACGAACAGGGAACAGGGAACAGGGAACAGGGAACAGGGAAGATGATCGTGCACGCGCCCTATCGAGGAGGTTCGGGCCCGGCGGACACATCGGTGACGCGGGACACCCCGTGCGGCGCGCCGACGAGAACTCCGTACGGTTCGATATCCATCGGGTTTCCTCCAGCGGCGGTCGTTTCGGTACCCCCCTCGCTGTCGACCGCCGCGCGAGCGCGGCCTGACCCCGGGGCAGGAAACCCCCACGTCCCGGCGGGTAGCGCGACCACCGGTGACGAGGCGAGTGCGGTCCACGGCGTCCGTCCCGGCACGGCGGAAGCGGTGGATCCGCTTTGAGCGCCGGACCCGCCCGGAGTTGCGGCCTCGGCCCCGGCGCCACCCCCGACTACACAACCGGCACCACCTCCGGCTCCGGCTCCGGCTCCGGCTCCGGCTCCGGCTCCGGCTCCGGCTCCGGCTCCGGCTCCGGCTCCGGCTCCGGACCAGGCTGCCGGAACGAAGGACGGCACGACCCAGCCGGGAAGCGGCGCGATCGGCGCGGCCGATTCCGCCACCTGCGGAATGCACGCCGGAGTCGGGGAGTCCGCCGAGTCGGGAACGGGGTGGCCGGCCCCGATCCGCGAGGTCCACGGTGTAGGCGTCGGGGCCACAACTTCGAGAGTCTTCGGGGCACCCGTGTCGGAGCGGGTCCGCGGTGGCGCGGGTGCCGATGTGCCGGAATCCGTGGAGTGAGTCTGCTGCTGTGTATCGCCGGCAACCGCCCCGCCCCGGCCGGACGTCCCGCTGTGCGGCGGCGCGGGGACGCAGGGCACCGGCGGCTGCGTGGGAGAATCAGCCGGCGCCGGCGGCGCAGCGAGCGCGGGCGGTACGCGTGGTGGCCGGCACTCCGCCTCGTGCGTCTTTTCCTGAGCTTCGAACTCCGTACGCAGCGAATCGATTTCGCCGGTGAGGTCCTGTACCCGCCCCGCCACCCGGTCGCTCGCGGTCACCGCCTGACTCAGGATATTGCGGCCCTGCCCGAAAGCGTCGTTCAGCAGGTCCAGCGCATGGGTCCGCACCGATGCCCCGGACGGCGGCGCTTCGGCCGCTCGGCGGTTGGCGGTGTCGATCAGTGATCCGACCGCCAACCGGCCTTCCTCGGAGATCCGGCCGGCGCCTTTCGCGATCAGCCGCACCGCACGAGCGTCGAGTTCCGCGAAACCGGCCATCATCGTTCTCAGCTGTTCGGCTTTCGCGGTGTATCCGTGGATCCCGGCGTCCGCACCGGGCACCTGCGCCGGCAGTTCCGGTGCGGGCGGGACTGTGCGCGGACCCGCTCCGAAGCTCCGCCAGACATCGCACAGATAGCCGGGCAGATCGCGGTACAGATCACCTACCGTCCCGGTGAGCTCGGCCGGCATCCGCAGGTTCGCCATCTGCGCGGGGCAGCCGCCGTTGCCGATATCGGTGGTGTGGATCTGCACCGGCGGCCGGGCCTGCACAGACACCTCGTATCCGCCGAACGCGCCGCCGAGCGCGGCGATCGGCCCACCACCGTGCGAGTTCCAGGGCATCAGCGCCTTGGTGGCGATCCGGTCCACTCGCTGCGCGGCGGCGGCGGACAGCTTCTTCGTCGCCACCGAGGCGATCCCGTCCTTCAGGAGTTTCCCCGCGAGGTTGGTCGCCCAGGCCCCGCCCGCCGCTCCGATTCCGGCGACGAGGGCTTCCTCCGCCGCGGCGCCGCCACCCTTGTCGTCACCCCACACGCCGCCCGCGAAGGACCCGACCGCCGACCCGAGCATCGCCCCCGGCGGCCCGAGGAACGCCGCGCCGAGCGCACCGCCGACGAACGCGCCGCCGTCGGCCCAGGTGAAACCGAAAATGCCCACACGGCACGCTATTTCCGGAAATAGCGAGGTTGCGTGAGTCCTGACGGGCCTCTGATGTGCGCTCTCGGTTTATTGACGGCTCACGCGCCGGGTCGGCGAAGGACACGGCCGCATCGGGGAGTTTCCTCGGCGCCGATCGCGATCACCCGTGTTCCGGGCCGCTCCTCACGGCCGCACCCGCAGACTCCCCCGCGGCCCCGCCGGCCACGGACTCGCCCTCACCCCGCTCCCCCGGGCGTGCGCGGAGTGAGCGCGACAACCGGTACGACGCGGCCCGCGGTGCGCTCGTACTCGGCCAGCGCGGGCAGGACGGCCACCATCTCGAGGTGCAGGCGGTCGCGTTCGGGCCCGGCGTCGATCACCTCGGCATCGGCCTCGAAGAGTTCGGCGCCCACCTGCACGGTCACCGTCGGATGCGCGCACAGATTGTGGTACCAGGCCGGATTCCGTGGCGCCCCGGCATTGGAGGCGACGATCACGAACCGATCGCCGTCCCGCAGATACATCACCGGTTTCGTGTGCGGTAGTCCGGATTTCGCGCCGATGGTGGTGAGCAGGAGCAGATCGTAGCCCGCGAAGGGGCCGCCGACGCGCCCCTCGCCGGCACGGAATTCTTCGATGACCTCGTCGTCCCAGGCGGCCATGTGCACGTCCTCCGCGTCCGAACCGCACCCCGCCGATCAGCGGTGCGCGTACGCCGGGTCGGGGATCGGTTTGCCCAGCACCCGGTTCAACCAGAATGCCCCGCGCATCCCGTGGAAAACAGCCATGACGAGTGCCCCGATACCCAGGGCCGCGAATCCGGGCCCTGGATACGCTCCGAGATCGGCCGCGTATCCGAGCAGCGCCGCCATGGCGAAGCCGAGTACTCCCGCGACCGCGTTACGTACCGGCGCGTTCCCGGTGACGTTGGGGAACTCCTCCCCCGTCATCCCTTTCGCGAAATGCGGGAACGCGTTCGTCCCCAGCATGCCCGCCGCGAACGCCGTAACCACTGTCAGCCACATCGGCCCCACCTCATTCGGTCAACGCTTGTAGTCCGAAATTAGCAGGCGGTGCGCTTTTCGGTCAACATTCGTTGTCCGGATGCGACCGGTCGCGCGCCCGGCGCACCAGAGTGCCGCCCTAGGCTGGTCGGGTGTCCGAAACCCAGCCGACCCGAGCCGAACAGCGTCGTCGCACCCAGGAACGCATTCTGCGGGCGGCCACCCGCCTGTTCGCCGAATCCGGTTACGAGCGCACCACCATCCGCGCCGTGGCGGCCGCGGCGGAGACCGACCCCAGCCTGGTCATGCGGTACTTCGGGTCGAAAGAGGAGCTGTTCGCCCGGGTCGCGGTCCCCGAGCCCGACGCCCCGATCAGCGGCACCCCGGAACAAGCGGCCGAACAACTGCTCGCCGCGCTGGCGGCGAAGATCGACGGCGAACCCGACAGCGCGACCCTGGCCGCCGTCCGCACCATGCTCACCCATTCGGATTCCGCGCAGAGCGTGCGCGCGGCGATGACCGCGCGGCAGCGGCAGGCCGCCGGGCATCTCGAACCCGACGACGCGGACCTGCGGGCGGGCCTGATCGGAGCTCTCACCCTCGGCGTCGTCATCAGCCGGCATCTCCTGCATCTGGACGCGGTCGCCGATGCCACCCCCGACCGTATCGTCGAACTGCTGCGCCCGGCAGTCCACGAGATCGCCCATGGCAGCACCCGCACCTCCCGCTCGTGACCGGCCCGTCGGATTCGCGGGGCGGGTGGGCGGCAGGCAGCGGTCGAGCCGCGAGGCCGCCCGCCCACGGACGCGCACCGGGCGCGGCACGCGCCGGCAGTTCGGCTACCAGGCTTCGATCAGTGGTACCGCGTGCTCCTGCCGCTGCCATTCCGCGGTGAGCCGACCGAGCCGGGCGGCGGTGGCGATACCGCGCACGCCCGCGATCTTGTCCCCACGGACCTCCAGGATCACCACGCCCACCACCCGGTCCTCCAGGGTGACCAGCACGGCCGGGCAACCGTTGACCACGGCCGCATGGATCGAGGGCGAGCCGCCGGCGAGTCTGCGCTTGGCCGGGGTCGGTGCGAAGCCGGCCCGCAGCGCCGCGGCGATCCGTTGGGGGGTCGGATACCGGATCAGTTTCCCCGCCGCCTTCAGCCCGGCACCGTCGGAGATACCGGTCGCGTCGTCGGTCAGCAGCGCGACCAGCCGTTCGGTCCGGCCCGAGGACGCGGCCGCGACGAACGCCTCTACGATTCGCCGCGCGGGCGCGGGGTCGATATCGGAGGCGTCCCCGGCCGAGGCGATCCGGCGCCGGGCCCGGTGGGCGTGCTGCTGGCTCCCGGACTCGGTGATGCCGAGGAACTCGGCTATCTCGGCGTGGCTGTAGGCGAACGCCTCACGCAGCACATAGACGGCCCGCTCCACCGGTGACAGTCGTTCCATGAGCGTCAGTACCGCCAGGGTCACCGATTCCCGCTGTTCGACGGTATCGGCCGGGCCCAGCATCGGGTCGCCGTCGAGAAGAGGTTCGGGCATCCAGGTGCCGACCGCGCGTTCGCGCCGTACCCGCGCCGAACGCAGCCGGTCGAGCGCGAGGTTGGTGACGATCTTGGTCAGCCATGCCTCGGGCACCTCGATGCGCTCCTGGTCCGCGGCCTGCCACCGCAGGAAGGCGTCCTGCACCGTGTCCTCGGCGTCGGCGGCCGAACCGAGCAGCCGATAGGCGAGCGAGGCCAGCCGGTTCCGGCTGGCCTCGAATCGCGCCACAGTGGCAGTGTCCACGGGCAGGACTCTATCCGGCGACCAGGGCGGCCGAAGGCACTGCCGTGGTCGCCGCGCGATACCGGTGACTCCGCTTCCCGAATGTGGGATGGCTGATGGCCCAGCCGCTGGTCGCCACGATCCCCGCCTTGACCCCCGCCGCCGCCCGGCCGCACAACGCCCCGGACTTCGCGCGGGCGTCACCGTCGACCAGCTGGAAGATCCCGTCCTTGCGGCCGAGGCCGATGTGGTTGCCGACATAGGTCAGCGCGGTCGTCTCGACCTTGCGCCCCGTCCGGTCCCCGATGATCGCGGATGTCGCCTGCGCACCGGTGAAGCCCGCCGAAGCGCACGACATCGGCAACGGGCGGCCGTTGTCACCGATGACGAAAGCGCTGTCACCGGCCACGTACACATCGGGGTGCGAGACCGAACGCATCCGACGGTCGACTCTGATCTGCCCATTCGCCACCACTTCGAGGCCACTGGCGGCGGCGATCGGAGGGACGGCGAAACCGGCGGTCCACACGGTCGCGTCGGAGGCGAAGACGGTGCCGTCGGCGGCGACCGCCGCCGACGCCTCGACGCGGTCGATGGTGGTGTGCTCGTGGATCGTGATTCCGAACCGGTCGAAAGCGCGGAGCAGGTGACGGCGGGCCTTCGGCCCGAGCCACCCGCCCAGCTCGCCGCCGGTGACGAGTTCGACCCGCAGTCCGGGCCGGGATTCGGCGATCTCGGTGGCGGCCTCGATCGCGGTCAGGTTGCCGCCGACCACCAGCACCGTCGCGCCCTCGGCCAGCTCGTCCAAGCGGGTACGCAGGCGCAGCGCCGACGGCCGCGTGGCCACGGGGAAGGCATGCTCGGCGACACCCGCGACGCCGTGCTCGGCGGCGGTGCTACCGAGTGCGTACAGGAGCGTGTCGTAGGCGAGCCGGTCGGTGCCCGCGGCATCGGCGACCGTGACGTTCCGGCGCTCGACGTCGACGCCGGTCACCCGTGCCGTTCTCAACCGGATACCGGTGCCCGCGAACACCTGCGACAGCGGCCGGTGCGGGAGATCCCGGCCGGCGGCGAGCTGGTGCAGGCGCAGCCGCTCCACGAAATCGGGTTCGGCGTTGACGACGGTGATCTCGAAATCGTCGGAGTGCAGTTGACGGGCCAGGTACCCGGCGGAGAAGGCTCCGGCGTATCCGGCCCCGAGGACGACGATGCGATGCGGCATGGTTCGCTCCTGTCTGGTTCGCGTGCTCTCTGAACGAGACAGCTTCCGCGTTCCTGACAGCATCGAGCGGTGATGTGGGTCACCCTTCCCTCGCCGGCCCCCGACAGCGGACAGCCCCGGCCGGCACCGGGGCTGTCCGCTGTTCGGTCGCGGCGGAGACTCGAACCGCCGCGGACCGGTCAGGCAGGCTGCTGTTCGGCCTTCTGCTCGGCCAGCATGGTGAGCGCGATATCGACGATCATGTCCTCCTGACCGCCGACCAGCCGGCGCCGGCCGGCCTCCATCAGCAGGGTCCGGACATCGATGCCGTACCGCTCACTGGCCGCCTCGGCGTGCCGCAGGAAGCTGGAGTACACCCCGGCGTAGCCGAGCGTGAGGGTTTCGCGGTCCACCCGCACCGGCCGGTCCTGTAGCGGCCGGACCAGGTCGTCGGCGGCGTCCTGCAGCGCGAAGACATCGCAGCCGTGCTTCCAGCCCAGCACATCCGCGACGGCCACGAACGCTTCGATCGGGGTGTTGCCCGCGCCGGCACCGTGACCGGCCAGCGAGGCATCGACCCGGGTGACGCCGTTCTCCACGGCCACCACCGAATTCGCCACCGACAGCGACAGATTCTCGTGAGCGTGGATACCGAGTTCGGTCGCCGGGTCGAGCACCTCGCGGTAGGCCAGGATGCGGTCACGCACGCCGTTCATGGCGAGGCGGCCGCCGGAATCGGTGACGTAGACGCAGTGCGCGCCATAGCTCTCCATGAGCTTGGCCTGCGCGGCCAACTGGGCCGGTTCGGCCATATGGCTCATCATCAGGAAGCCGGAGACGTCCATCCCGATCTCCCGCGCGGTGGCGATGTGCTGGGCGGCGACATCGGCCTCCGTGCAGTGGGTGGCCACCCGCACCGAGCGCACGCCCAGACCCCAGGCCCGCCGCAGATCCTCGGCGGTACCCACACCGGGCAGCAGCAGGCTGGTCAGCCGGGCGTTCTTCAGGTTCGCGGCGGCGGCCTCGAGCCAGGTCCAGTCGCTGTGCGAGCCGGGACCGTAGTTCACCGAACCGCCGGCCAGACCGTCCCCGTGCGCGACCTCGATGGCGTCGACACCGGCGGCGTCGAGCGCGGCCACGATCCGGCCGACGTTCTCCGGGGTGATCCGGTGCCGGATGGCGTGCATACCGTCGCGCAGGGTCACATCCTGGACGAAAACGGTCGGCACGGCGTCGGGCTCGCTCATCGGGCACCTTCTTTCTGCTGGATGTTCTGCGCGATCCGCTCGGCGACCTGCAGTCCGGCCGAGGTCATGATGTCGAGGTTGCCGGCATAGGCGGGCAGGTAGTGCGCCGCGCCCTCGACCTCCAGGAACACCGACACCCGATGGGTCGGGAAGGAGTCGTTGTCCTTGGCGAGCAGCGTGTGCACCGGCTGGTCCGAGGCGATCGCGTCGATCTGCACCTCCTGCTTGAGCCGGTAGCCGGGCACGTAGGCCGCCACATCGTCGACCATCTTCGCCACTGAGGCCTTGATCTGCTCGTGCGAATCCGCGTCGGGGGCGGTGACCAGGCAGAAAACCGTATCGCGCATGATCAGCGGCGGTTCGGCCGGATTCAGGATGATCACCGCTTTGCCGCGTTCCGCGCCGCCCACGGTTTCGATGGCGTGCGCGGTGGTCTCGGTGAATTCGTCGATATTGGCGCGGGTGCCGGGCCCGGCGGATTTCGAGGCGATGGAGGCCACGATCTCGGCGTAGGGCACCGGCACCACCCGGGAGACCGCGGCCACGATCGGGATGGTGGCCTGGCCACCGCAGGTCACCATGTTCACGTTCGGCGCGGCGAGGTGCTCCTCGAGGTTCACCGGCGGCACGACGAACGGGCCGATGGCCGCGGGGGTGAGGTCGATCAGGCGTTTACCCAGCGGGGCCAGCCGCTCGTGGTTCTGCTTGTGCGCCTTGGCCGAGGTGGCGTCGAAGACGATATCGATCTCGTCGAAGTTCGGCAGCGCGATCAGGCCCTCCACCCCTTCGTGGGTGGTGGGCACCTTCAACCGGGCGGCCCGGGCGAGTCCGTCGGATTCCGGGTCGATACCGACCATCGCGCCCATCTCGAGGAACCGGGAATGGCGCAGCACTTTGATCATCAGGTCGGTGCCGATATTGCCCGAACCGATGATCGCGACCTTGGTGCGCGTGTTGTTGTCACTCACTGGGAGACCTCCGAAGCGGTGGTGAACGAAGCCGTGACCGTCCCGAGGCCGGAGATGGCGGCGGTGACGGTGGCACCGGGGTGCAGCGGCCGCATCGGGCCGAGCGCACCGGAGAGGATCACCTGCCCGGCCCGCAGCGGCTCACCGAAGGTGCGGGCCTGCCGGGCGAGCCAGGACAGGGCGTTGAGCGGGTCACCGAGGCAGGCGGCGCCGTGACCGGTCGACACTTCCTCCCCATCGATACGCATGCTCATGGTGACGTCGACGGGCTCGAAGTCGTCGAGGGTCCGGCGCTCGGTGCCGAGCACGTAGAGGCCGCTCGAGGCGTTGTCGGCCACGGTGTCGGCGAAGGAGATGTTCCAGTCGGTGATCCGGCTGTCCACGATCTCCAGCGCGGCCACAGCTTCGGCCACCGCCGCGCGGCATTGGTCGATATCGAGCGGCCCCTCGGCGAGGTCCTCGCCCAGGATGAACGCGACCTCGGCCTCGGCCCGCGGCTGCAACAGCCGGTCGATCGGGATCACGTCGCCATCCGAAAACGCCATATCGGAGAACAGGACCCCGAAATCGGGCTGGTCCACGCCCAGCTGCTGCTGGACGGCCTGCGAGGTCGCGCCGATCTTGCGGCCGACCACCGTGACCTCCGGGGAGATCCGGGCGGCGTTGAACCGCTCCTGGATCCGGTAGGCGGTGGCGACATCGTCCGGACTGATCAACCCCTCCCGCAGCGGGGCACAGGTCCGGCGCGTCTGCGCGGCGGTGATCAGGCGTTGCGCGGCACGGGCGACGATCGACTCGTCGACGCCGGGCCCGCTGTCGCTGATGCTGTCGACAGTGGTGGCCACCACGACCTCCGTTCTCCTCTTCGTCGGGGTGTGACCAGTGCACACCCTCGGCGCGGCCCTGAACAGTAAAGTGGTCCACTGACTGGACCAGTCTCACCAGAAGGGCCGCCATGCCGGATCACCACCTCGACGAGCGCTCCGTGCTGGGGCGGGCGCTGCTCATCCTGGAGGCGTTCGGCGTGGAGGACCAGGCCGTCGGACTCTCCGAACTGGCTCGCCGCACCGGGCTGCCGAAGGCCACCGTGCACCGGATGTGCCGCGACCTGGTGACCGCGCGCCTGCTCGGTTCGTCCCCGGAGGGCTATCGGCTCGGCCGTGGACTGTTCGAACTGGGTATGCGGGCGGCCACCGAGCGCACCCTGCTCGAGGTCGCCGTCCCCTTTCTCCAGGACCTGTTCGCCCGTACCCGCGAAACCGTGCATTTCGGCGTCCGCGACGGCGACGAGGTCGTCTACATCAGCAAGATCGGCGGCCACCGGCAGGCCCGTTCTCCGTCCCGGATCGGCGGCCGGATGCCGCTGTACTGCACCGCGATCGGCAAGGTCCTGCTCGCTCACTCCGGTCCCGAGACGATCGACCGGATACTCGCCGGACCGCTGGTCCGGCGCACCCCGCGCACCGTGGTCGCGCCCGGCCTCCTGCGGGTTCAGCTCGCGCAGGTCGTGGAACGCGGCGTGGCCTTCGAGCACGAGGAATCCGCACCCGGCATCGTCTGTGTGGCGGCCCCCGTGCTCAGCTCCGACGACCGGCCCCTGGCGGCGATCTCGGTGACCGGTCCGATCACCAGGTTCCACCCCGAAGCCCACGCTGCCTCGGTGCAGGCCGCCGCCGCGGGAGTGGCGTCGATCCTGGCCCGGCGGGCACAGAACCAGGTGTGAACGCGACCGGCCGCGGCGACGCGTCACCGGCGGCACTACCCCGGCTTCACTCCCAGAACCTGCACTGTCGTACCGGGGCCGTGATGGAACGCTCCTTCGGCGATATCGCGGTCGACCTCCCGGCAATGTTCCAGCCGGAGGCCGGCCAGATCACGGCGGAACTCCTCCGGCACCGGCATCCCGTCCGCGACCGGCGGCCCCCCGACCCCGGGCCGGTCCAAGTGGCGGGGCGTATAGGCCTCGAGCACGAACACACCGCCGGGGCGCAGCCCGCGCACACACGCCGCGTGCACGTCCGGCCGGAGCGCCGACGGCAGATGCCCCCAGATGGAGACGATTCCCGCCCAGCGCTCCTGCCCCATATCGAACTCCGTGATGTCGGCGACCACGGTCTCGATCTCCACCCCGTGGCGCGCGGCCAGGTCACCAGCATTCGCCAGCCCTACCTCCGACAGGTCCACGGCGGTCACGGGGTGCCCGCGACCGGCCAGATACACCGCGTTGCGCCCCTCCCCCTCCGCCAGACACAGCACCGGCCCCTCGGGTATCCGATCGGCCACTTCGCGCAGGTAGTCGTTGGGTTCGGTGCCGTAGGAGGTGAACGGCCGCGCATACCGCTCGTTCCACATCTCGGCCGCGCCGGGCATCGTCATATCGGCTCCTGGGTCTCGGGTTGACGTCGCGACCCAGACTGCAAGTTAATGTGAACATGAAGTCAAGCCCCGGCACCGGGCAGTCGAGTCCCGAGCCGACGTATTCCATCGGTGAACTGGCCGCGCGGTTCGACCTCGCCACCCATGTCCTCCGGCACTGGGAGAGCGTCGGCCTGCTCACCCCCGCGACCCGGATCAGCGGCCGTCGCCGCTACACGGAGTCACATATCGCCCGGGTCGCGCTGATCCTGCACAGCAAGCAGGTCGGTCTGGGCCTGGCCCGCACCCGTGACCTCCTCGACGCCTGCGACGGCCCCGGCCGCCGCGACATCCTCCGGTCACATCTGGACGAACTCGACGCACAGCTGGCCAGAATCCAGACCTCGAAGAACCTGATCCATCACGTACTCACCTGCCGGTACGAGGATTTCACCGAGTGTCCGCGCTTCCGGGCCGAGATCGCCGCGACCGCGGGGATCGACCGCGATCAGCGGAACATCGCATCTCGAACCGCGGCTCCCCACGTCCACGAACGCCTCGTGCACCCGGGTCCCGAAAGCAGCGAGTGACTATCAACGAGTGACTATTATCGAGGAGGGGCCCCGGGAGCGGAGGTGGCCATGTCGACTCGCGCATGGATCCGTTGGCTGCTCCTCCACGGCCTGGCACGGTCCTATCTGCGGTGGTCGGCGCGCCGAGGCGACCCCCTCGCGCAGATCCTCTTCGGCCAGGACCGTTTGCTCGGCGCGTCGCCGTACATCGAGGAGATCCGTCGGCGGGGCCGGCTACCCAAGCTGTCGGGCACGTACGTCACCGCGGACTACGCCCTGTGCCGCCGCATCCTCCGAGACAACCGCTTCGGCGTGCTCAGGCCCGACAATCCCGCCATTCCCACACCGATCCGCTGGGTGCTGGCCAAGACCGACCGAGAACTTCCCGACCTCACCCAACCGCCCTCCATGCTGGCGACCGATCCGCCGGACCACACCCGGTACCGGCGCCTGGTCGGGCATGCCTTCGGCCCGGGAGCGATCGCCAGATTGGAGGAACGGGCCGTCGAGGTGACCGATGACCTCCTCGACCGCCTGGCCTCGAAGCCACGACCGGACCTGATCACGGACTTCGCCGAGCAAGTACCCGTGGCGATCATCGCCCAGATTCTCGGATTCCCCCCCGAGATGCATACGACCATGCTGAAGTGGGGTTTCAACAGTGCGCCGCTGGTCGACCGGGCCCTGACCTGGCGCACCTACCGGCACGCCACCGACGAACTGGCCGAGGTCAAGCAGTACTTCGAGCAGCGCATCGACGAACTCACCACCGCCCCGGCCGACGGACTGCTCACCGCGCTGGTGACCAGTGGTGAGCTCACCCGCCGCGAACAGGTGGCCAACGCGGCCCTGCTACTGGACGCCGGCTTCTTGACGACGGTGAACATGCTCGGCAACGGAATCGCACTCCTGACAGACCATCCGGATCAGCTGGCGCTGCTGAAGGAGCAGCCGGACCTGTGGCCGGGCGCGATCGAGGAGATCCTGCGCTACGACTGCCCGGTACGGATCACCGGCCGGGTCGCCAATCATGACGTCGACATCGCCGATCGGCACCTCAGGCGCGGCGCCCTGGTCCTGCTGTCCTTGGCGGGGGCGAACTACGACCCGGACGTCTTCCCCGAACCCGGGCAATTCGATGTGACCAGGGTGAACGCCGCGGATCATCTCGCGTTCAGCAGCGGGATACACGGCTGCATGGGATACCGGCTGGCCCGGATGGAAGGCGTCATCGCGCTGCGGACCCTGTTCGAGCGGTATCCGGATCTGCGTTTGACCGGCCCGCCGGTCCCGCGTCGCCTGATCAATCTGCACGCCTACAGTTCGATGCCCGCCGAACTCACACCCGGCTAGCGGCAGCCGGTACGCCGCGAACGAGGCAGCGTCCTCATCCGCCGTTTCCGAGCCGGTCCACCGCGTTGTCGGTGAGCCACCGCACCTCGTCCTCGCTCATCGCCGTCGCCGCGTACCCGACGCTGAGGTCGAGACCACCGAGCCATTCGTTGGCGATCACGAACAGCGACGGGCCGAACAGGTGGAGCGAGACCGCTCTGGTGACCCCCTCGAGCGTGTAGGCGCCGTAGCCGGCCCGCAGGCCGGACTCACCGGCCGTGGTCACGGCGAGTCCGTCGATACGCCCGTTGTGGCGGATCGTCGGGCGAGCTTCGCGCCGATACACTCTCCAATCGGGAAAGCGCATGATCGAGAAGGACTCCGGGTCCCTGGCCATCGCGGCGATCAGCTTGAACGAGGCGTCACGCGCGGTCGCCCAGAAGTCGCCGGTGATCGCGTGCTCGGTACGCAGGATGTCGACGTAGCAACCGAAGGTCTCGGGCGGCAACGGGAGTTCACCGAGGCGACGGAAGTCGACCGTGTTCAACACGGTCATGGCGTCGAGCCGATACCGCTCACGCACCGCGAGCAGGAAGGCTGCCGTCACCGCGCCGTGCAGCGTCGTCCGGTGCGCTTTGACGGCGGCTCCGAGCCGTGCCGTCGCGTCGGGCCCGAGGTAACGCGCCACTACTCGCGTTTCTTTTCGCGGGTCGGGCACCGGCTGTTCGGGGAGCCGGATGGCCGGCGTGTAGGTGGCCGTCTCGCCACCGCGGGGCCGGTGGTGCGAACAGGCCTCGAGCGGCGGGGGCAGGGCAGTGTGGAGCGGCGGCTGCTGTGGCGAGCCGGCCGGATCGGCGAGGAATTCGAGCAGTTGGCGAGCGAGCATATGGGCGGACCGGGCGTCGAGCGTCGCGTGATCGGCACAGATGACGAGGTGGCCGGTATCGGCGTCCGGCGACTGCCGCACCAGCGTTATCCGCAGGCGCGGATTGTTGCCCTTCGGTATCGGTGTGCGGATCTCCGTGGCGAAAACCTCGCGCCAGGCGTCCGGGTCCGGGTCGTCGAGCACCCGCAACGGGATCTCCGTCGTCCCCGCGGTGTCGAACCAGGGCAGGCGATGGACGAAGGGCGGCAGGCGTCGCCAGATGATCTTGCCGTAGCGGATATGAGCGCGCAGCATGGGATGCCGGGCCTGTAGCCGGCTCAGCGCGTCCTCCACCAGTGCCGGATCGAGCCGGCCGCGCACATGCAACACCTGCATGGCGATCAGTCCGCCACGGGCATGCAAATGGTTGAGCAGTTGTTCCTTTTCACCCAGCGGGCGCGTTTCGTCCAAGCCGCCCTCCCGTCTTTTCGCGTATTTCACGTCGCAATGAAATTGGCTATCATGTCGACTACACGAGGGGATTCATATGATGAACGATATCGAACAACCGATAATCGATTATATCTCCGCCTTGGTCGCCGGATCCGGCGTATCGCCGGTCGAGCGCGACACCCCTTTGCTCGAGGCCGGGCTGCTGGACTCGATCAAATTGGTGAGATTGCTGCATTTCCTCGAGGAACGGTTCCAGATCAGTATCCCGGATACGGAGATACGGGCGGAACTGTTCGAATCGCCCGCGGATCTGGCCGCGTATGTTTCGCGGCGAGCGGCTCAGCCGGCCTGAAACTCGCACAACCGCGCGCGGAGCACCTTGCCGGTCGGACTGCGCGGCAGTGCGTCGACGAAGACGATCTCGGCCGGCGCCTTCTGGACCGACAACCTTTCCCCGGCCCAGCGGATCAGCTCGTCGGCCGACACCTCCGCCTCTCTGACCACGAACGCGATCAGCCTGTGGCCGAGGCGCGGGTCCGGCAGACCGGCGACGGCGGCTTCGGCGACGGCGGGCGAACCCATGAGCGTCTCCTCCACCTCGACGGGGTCGACCTTGTAGCCGGATACCTCGATCAGCAGTTTGCTGCGACCGCGGAGGACGATGCGGCCCTCCTCGTCGAGCGAGGCGAGATCGCCGGTCCTGAACCAGCCCTCGTCGAACGCCCGGACATTGGCCGGGGCATCGCCGAGATAACCCCGCATGAGCGAGGACGATTGTATTTCCATTTCGCCGACGGCCGGGCCGAATTCGGTGTCGAAAGGCATGATGCGGACCGCGGCATCGCCCGCCGGCCTGCCCACCGAGGCCCAACTCGAATCGGGATCGGCGGAATCGTTGTGCGAGAACATGATCGCCTCGGTGGAGCCGTAATCCTGACGGAGTGTGACACCGAGGCGCTCACGCACCGCCTCGAAGGTCGACCGTTTCAGCGCGGCGCCGCCCGAGAACGCCAGACGCAATCCGAGAGCGCGGGCGCCGGTCCGGCCGGCGACGATTTCGTACATCGCCGGAACGGCGCCCATGAAGGTGACACGCTCGCGGACCATGGTGTCGAGCAGCTTCTCCCGCGACAGCGCCAGCGGCATGGGATCGCTCCAGTAGAGCGTTGTCGCACCACCGGCGACGGCTTGCGTGGCGCCCAGTAGGAAGCCCATCGCGAAGTTGCCGGGCAGCATGTCGAGGACGATATCGTCGGGTTGGATTTCCCAGGCCGTACTGGCTCGTTCGCTATCGGCCACGAGTTCGGCATGGGTGTGCGGTACCACCTTGGGTGACCCGGTGGAGCCGGACGAGAACAGGTAGAGCGCCGGGGTGCCGCCGGGCAGCTCGGGGAGCCGTGCCGTGCCACTTCTCTCGGGCAGTGCGCTCGTCAGGAACAGGGGAATGCCGGGGGCCGCGTCGGCGATCAGCGTCTCGGCGGCTGCGGCCAGGCCGGGAGCCGAGACGACGGCCTCGGGCCCGGTCTTCCGCGCGAGTGTGGCGAGTTCGGCTCGGGTGGCCGTCTCGCTCACCGGCATCGCGACAGCCCCGATGGCGAACAGCGCGTGTGCCGTGACGAAGAGATCGGGTGAGTTCGGAACGAGCAGGGCCACGGGATCACCGATCTCGATCCCACGGTCGAGGAAGCCGGCGGCGACCCGGCCGATCCGCTCGACCAGGGCGGCGTAGGGCGTGAATACCTCGCCCTGCCGCAATCCGCTGGTGACCGGCGCCTGCGCTGTCTGCGCGACCAGCTTGTCGTAGATCATCTCTACTCCGCGGGGGTCGATCCCTCTTCCGTAAGACTAGAAGCGCTAGGGGGCATCCACAAGGCGCCGGGGGTCTGGCAATCGGCACCGGATGGGTCGCGTCGCCGGTGCCGCGTCGGTCGACCGCCGAAGAGTCAGCCGATCCCGGAGCACAGCTCCACACAGCACGCGACGAACGCCCGGGCCACCGGATCCGTATCCGACTCGGCCTGCCACGCGACACCCACCCGGCTCGGCGCCCCCCCGGTCACCGGACGGTAGGTGATACCGGGCCGGGCATAGAACCGGGCGCTCGACTCCGGAGCCAGCGCGATCCCGTAGCCGTTGGCGATCGCGCTGAGCCACGCGTCGGGTTGCTCGGTCACCGCGCCGATCCGTGGCGCCCGGCCCGCGCGTTCGGCCACCACGAGCCAGAAGTCACGCCAGGCGCCGGTTTCGGCCGGGGCCGCGACGAACGGTTCGTCCAGCAGCTCGGCGAAGTCGATCGACTCGCGTTCGGCCAGTGGATGCGCGGAGGCCAGGGCCACCCAGCGTGGTTCGCTGAACAGTTCCCGCACCCGGAGCCGGTCCTGCCCGGGAAACGGGAGCCGGAGCAGGGCGATATCCACCTCGCCGTCGGCGAGACCTCCGGTGGGGTCGCCCCAGGAGGCCTGCCGCATATCCACCCGCCAGCCGGGTTGCCGGCGAGCGAACTCGGCGATGATCCGCGGGGTGGCCTCGTTGGCCGCGCTGGCGAGGAAGCCGACCCGCAACATCCGCGCCGCGCGGCCCGCCGCCTGCCGGGTTTCCCGGAATGCCAGATCCCATTCGGTGAGCAGCGCCGGTACCCGGGCGGCCAGTTCCTCTCCTGCCACGGTGAGCGCCATCCCCGCCCGTGAGCGCACGAAGAGTTCGACGCCGAGCAGGTTCTCCAGTTGCCTGATCTGCTTGGTCAGCGCCGGTTGCGATACGTAGAGCCGCGCGGCGGCGCGGGTCAGAGTCCCCTCCGCCGCCACCGCGGCGAAGTAGCGGAGCAACCGGGTGTCCACATCCATGCCGACAGGTTATGGATGCAGGTATTGGCGGGTTCCGTCAGGGCCCGGGAGGCTGGATTCCACAGCCGGTCATCACCTTCGCCACGGACGCCGGGCCTGTCCCCTGGTACCGGGCGCCGACCACACTTCATCGAACAGGAAGTCACGCCGTGCACACCACCTACCTCGTCGTCGCCCTCGTCACCGTCGTGGCCAACGCGGGCATGGCCCTGGCCGATTTCGCCCGGGCGCCATTCGTCCTGGCGAACTCCGCCGAGGTCGGCGTGCCGCCCGGCCGGCTGCCGTGGCTGGCCACGCTCAAGCCCACCGGTGCGGTCGGCGTCCTGCTCGGACTCCTCGGCATGGAAGCGCTGGGGTTCGCCGCGGCGGTCGGCCTGGTGCTGTTCTTCGCGGGCGCGCTCATCATCCACCTGCGGGCGCGCGTCTACTACAACCTCGCCTTCCCGGGCGCCTACTTCGCCTTCGCCCTCGCGACCACCGCGCTCATGGTCGCGCACTAGATGAGTTATTCCAAGGGGTGAGCTGGTGCGCTGCTGTGCCGCGCACCAGCTCAAGAGTCGGGCGATGAGCAACGGTGCGGGATGTGCTGGCGGGGGCGATGATTCGGCTGCAAAGTAGGGCGAGGGTGTCGTAATTCAAGGTTGTGAGCAATGAGTTGGACACCCTCGCCACCGCACTGTACGTCACGACCGACGATCTGTTGACCGCCCGCCCGGATCTCGCGCCGGCCCGGCCGCGTGTCGGGATCGCCCCACGACTGTCCGATGCCGAGAGCTGGTGACTCTGGCAGTGATGCAGGCGCTGCTCGGTTACACCTCCGAATCGAGGTGGCTGCGCTACGCCGGCACCCACCTCGGACACCTGTTCCGGTATCTGCCGAAACAACCCGGCTACAACAAGCGGCTCCGCAACGCCTCGACCATGATCGTGGCGGTGATCAGAGCGTTGGCCACCGACACCACGTTGTGGACCGACGACGTGTGGGTGGTCGACTCGACCCCGGTCGAATGCGGCCGGTCCAGGGAAACAGTGAAGCGGTCAGCGCTGGCCGGGTGGGCCGAGTACGGGTACTGCGCTTCGCATTCACGATTCTTCTGGGGCCTGCGGCTGCACCTGGTCGCCACGCTCGGCGGGCTGCCCGTGGGGTTCGCTTTGACCGGCGCGAAGGCCGACGAACGTGAAACCTTGATGGGGATCCTGCGCGCCGATCCGGCTCTGGTCGCCGAAAGGCCCGGTCAAACCGTAATCGGGACAAGAACTACTTCGGAGCGCGGTTCGAGGCCGACCTCTGCGACGCGGGGTTGAACCTGCTGCGCCCGGCCCGCAAGGGCGAGGCGCAGCGGCCTGGTAGTGGCTTGTTCAAGCCGCTACGGCAGATCATCGAATCGATCAACCAGACTTTGAAAGCGCAGCTCGATCTGGAACGACACGGTGGACGGGCCGTTGCCGGAGTCACTGTCCGGGTTGTGCAACGTCTGCTCGCATTGACTGCCGCGATATGGCACAACGACAAGATCGGCGCCCCGGTCCATCGGTCGCTGACCGCTTACGACCATTGACCGGGTACGCGACACACCGCGCACCCGGACCCTTGGAATAACTCATCTAGCGCGCCGGCCCAACGGACGCGGTCCGGGGCAGACGCACGACGGTGCCGGCCACCCTCCGACCCGCGCCCCACGAACGGACTGCGGCAGCTCCCTCTGCAGCGAGCCGGCGCCCCTTCCGATGCTCCGGGAAGCATGGCCGAACAGTAGACATGAACCATCAGGCTGGTCACCGGCAACGCAGGGAACTGACCACACCACCCGGGGCGGGCAGTGCCTACCTGCCCGCCCCGGCCCTGTTCGAAGGAGAGACACCATGCCCGTTGCCTACGTCGACCACCATGGAGGCACCACCGAACACCGCACCGCCGCATGGGCCCGATGCACCTGCGGATGGTGCGGCGCCGACCATCACCGCCCGGCCGCCGCCCCGGCCGCCGAGCTGCACGAGATGACCACCGCCGCCACCGGCGAGGCCACCCGCCACGCCCGCACCCACCTGCACGGGATGTTCGTGCGCGTCGGCAGCGTCGTGCACTACGCCCACCTCACCGGCGGCCGGGAATGGTTGCGCATCACCGCGATCAACGCCTACGGCCCCCTGGGCCCGGAATTCCGGGCAGGCACCGCGGACGGCTACATATCCCGGATACGCCGCACCCGCCAGGAGCCCGGCCACGGCCCGGTATCGCGCGCGCCCGTACCGCACTGCGCGCGCTGATCACCGCCCCCGCATTTGCCCTGCGCCTCGGAGACGTCGATGGCCGGCAGTCCCGCGTCCGCGTTGGCCCGCAGTGTCGCGCCCGCCTCGGTATCGCGCACCAGATGGTCCACGACGTACCGGCCCACATCCGCCCAATCAGGTGTACTCATACTCCGCAGTCTGCCACCCCGGCACACCCACCGGCCGGATCCGCGACGCTACCGGGCCCCGATCGGCTTGCCGAAGAACGAGGCCACGGTCTCGCCGAACACCGAGACGAGGACGGGCAATTCACCCGGGATGCCGATCCACTCCGGTAGCCGGGCCGGGCGCCCGGACGACGTCGAGGACCGGCGGAGTTCCGGCTGGTGGGCAGGCAACGATATCGGGCAGTATCCGGTATTTCGTTTGCCTCCCGGCGCCCTCACTGGCGATGCTGGCCGGATGATCGATACCGGACTCGACGGCCGAGTAGTTCTGGTGTGACCGGGGCGAGCGCGGGAATCGGCGCCGCGATCGCGCGGGGTTCGCGGCGCAGGACGCGCGGGCGTTCGCGGCGCGGGGCGCGCGTACCGCGCTGCACCATCTGCCCACCCAGGAGCCGCCGCCCGAAGGGGTGAGCTGGGAGCACACCGCGACGGCTCCGGACCGGGTCGAGGAACTGGCCGCCGGCCTGGGTGAAGCCGTCACCGTCGCGGCCGATCTCACCGACCCGGACGCGGCCGGACGGCTGTTCGACGAGGTGGAACGCCGGCTCGGGCCGGTCGACATCCTGGTGAACAACGCCGCCCACTGCGAGAGCCCGGACCGTATCGATACCGCGACCTTCGCCGCGCTCGAACGCAACTACCGGGTCGACGCGATCGCTCCGGCACTCCTGATCAGCGAGCTGAGCCGGCGCGGCGGCACCAGCCCGCGCAGCGTGGTCAATATCTCCACCGACGCCGCCCGCGCCTTCCCCGGGCAGATCGGTTACAGAACCTCCAAGCCGCGCTGGAAGCACTCACCCGCGCCGCCGCCCTGGATCTCGCCGCGGCGGGTATCCGGGTCAACGCCGTCGCGCCCCGGCCGGTGCAGACCGGCTGGATGAGCGAAGAGGTGGTGGATCAGGTCCGCGCGGCGATCCCACTGGGCACTGTCGGCGAACCGGAGGATATTGCCGACGCGGTGGTGTTCCTGGCGTCGCGGCAGGCCCGCTGGATCACCGGGCAGGTGTTACAGGTCGCGGGTGGTCACGCCCTCTGATATCGCACACGGCCACGCCCCTCTGACATCGCGGGCGAGCACGCCCTTCGACATTGCAGCCGGCCACACCCGATATCGGCGGGCCCCCACGGCCTCCCCCGCGGCAGGGGCGGTTATTGCCGCGCGGACCCGCTGATACCGAAGAGCAGGGCGTCGATACCCGCCCGGAACGCGGCATCGTTGTCCACCGGCACTCCGGCCGGGGCATCGGAGCGGCCGAACAGCGCGGTGAGGTGGGGGTAGTCGCCGAGGGCCAGCATCGCGGCAATGTGCTCGGCGCCACCGCCGGTGGTGTCCACCGCCCGGCCCGAGGCCTCCTGGCCGGCGAAAACGGTGACCCAGCCGGAGATCATGGCGATCCCGTGCATGGTCGCGGCCGGGTCGAGTCCAGCCGGGGCGAGGATCTCGACCATATGGTCCAGGTAGCGCAGGCCGTTGGGCCCCAGGGTGCCGGGACGCACCTCGGCGAGCCAGCCGTGCCGGCGGTACAGGTCGCGGGTCCGTTCGGCGGCGTCGAGGACGTCCGCGCGCAGATCTCCGGTGGCGGGGGCGAATTGGCATTCCCCGGCGACCCGGTCGTACATCAGCGACAGGAGATCGTCCTTACCGGAGACATAGCGGTACAGCGAGGCCGCGCCGGTGCCGATCTCCTCGGCCACCCGGCGCATCGACAGCGCGCGCAACCCTTCGGCATCGGCGAGCCGGACACAGGTGGCCGCGATGTCGTCGAGGGTGAAGCCGGGCCGGGGGCCGGGCCGGGAATCGCCGGTCCGTAGCCACAGCGCGTTCGTCGGTTCGGCGGAGGGCATCGGACAAGCATGCCTCGAGAGATTTGCGAACAGCGTTCGCATTCGCGTACATTATCTATCAGCGAACATTGTTCCCAATTAAGGAGCGCCCATGCCGGTGATCGAAACCAGCGGCCTGACCAGGACCTACGGTGACCGCGCCGTGGTCGATTCCGTCGACCTCGAAGTGGACGCGGGCCGGGTCCACGCCCTGCTGGGCCCCAACGGCTCGGGTAAGACCACCACCGTGCGGATGCTGGCCACCCTCCTGCGCCCGAGTGCCGGATCCGCCCGCGTCGCCGGGTACGACACCGTCCGCGCGGCCCGCGAGGTGAAACGCCGCATCGGCCTGGCCGGGCAGTTCCACGCGGTCGACCCGCGGCTCACCGGCGCCGAGAACCTCACCATGTTCGGCCGGTTGAACGGGTTGGCCGCCCGCCGCGCCCGCGACCATGCCCGCGAACTCCTCGAACGCTTCGATCTCACGGCCGCCGCCGACCGCCCGGCGCGCGAGTATTCCGGCGGGATGCGCCGGCGCCTCGATATCGTCGCCGCGATGGTGGTGCGGCCCGCCGTCCTGTTCCTGGACGAACCCACCACCGCGCTCGATCCGCGCAGCCGCAACCAGATCTACGGCTGTATCGCCGAATTCGTGGCCGAGGGCACGGCGGTACTGCTCACCACCCAGTACCTGGAGGAGGCCGCCCGCCTCGCCGCTACGGTCACCATCCTGGACGCGGGCCGGGTGGTGGCGGCCGGAACCCCCCGCGACCTCACCGCCGAGATCGGCGGCGGTCTGGATATCGTCGCCGACCCGCGCCGCGGCGACGACATCACCACGGTGCTGGCGGATTTCGGCGGAACCCCCGCCGCCCACGCCGCCCACGCCGCCGACTCCGATACCCCGGATACCGCGACCCTGTCGTATTCGTTTCCGCAGGCGGATATCCCGCTGCTGCCGATCCTGCGCGCCCTCGACACCGCCGGTATCGATGTGCACGATATCGGCCGCCGCCGCGGCACCCTCGACGACGCCTTCCTCGCCCTCACCGGCCCGACCCCGAGGACCACCCGATGACCACACTCACCCCGCGCCCACCCGCCCCGGCGGCCGCCATCCGGACCACCTTCGTCCGTATCCTGCTGTCCTACAAGCACTCCCCCGGTCTGCTCGCGGTAACCCTCGCCGCGCCCGCGGGCATGATGCTGCTGTTCGGGTTCGTTTTCGGCGGCGCGCTCGCCGGAACCGCCGAAGCCGCCGCGTATCGCTCGTACCTCACGCCCGGGGTCCTGGTGCTGGTCGCGGCCATGGGTCTGGCCGCAACAGCGGCCACCGCGAATGCCGACCTCAGCAGCGGACTCACCGACCGGTTCCGGGCCCTGCCGCTGCCCGCGATCTCGGTGCCCGCGGGGCTCGCGCTCGCCGAAACCGTCACCGGCGGCCTCGCCCTGCTGCTCATGTCGGGCATCGGACTGCTCTCGGGCTGGCGGATCGATGCCGGGCCGGCGGATATCGCCGAGGCCGTCGCGCTGCTGCTGGTTTTCCGGTTCGCGCTCGGCTGGGCGGGAATCTGCCTGGGTGCCACCATCCGCGACGAACAGATGCTCCAGCAGGTGGCGCCGCTGATCTTCGGGACGATCATGTTCTCGAATATCTTCGTGCCCACCGAATCCATGCCGTCGGCGCTGCGGGCGATCGCGGAATGGAATCCGGTGAGCGCCGTGGTCGCCGCGCTGCGCGAACTGTTCGGGGCGCCGGGGGTAGCGGCGGAGGGTGCCGCGTGGCCGCTGCGGGAACCGGTCGCGGCCTCGTGGGTCTGGATCGCGGTGATGCTGCTGGCGACCGTTCCGGTGGCGGTCCGGAATTACGGCTCCGCCCGGAACTGACCGCTCAGGACGAAACGCGATCGCTGTCGCCGAGCGGGCCGGACAACGCGGTCAATTGGGCGTTCCGGTATACCCGCGAGACGCCCGCGCCCGGCTCGACCAGATCGAACCCGTGATAGGCGCCGGGCACCTCGTACAGGGTGCAGGCCACCCCGGCCTCCCGCAGCCGCGCGGCGTAGGCGACATCCTCCTCGTAGAACAGATCATTGGTGCCCACACCGATCCAGGCCGGCGGCAACCCCGCCAGATCCGCGCAGCGGCCCGGCGCCGCCAGGGCCGGGATCTCACCGCCGGCGACCGCACCGAGATAGGACGACCATCCGAACCGGTTGTTGCGCCGGCTCCACATACGCATCCGGCGCGGATCCAGCCCCGCCCGCGTGGAGGTCCGGTCGTCGAGCATCGGATAGGACAGCAGCTGGAACGTGAGCCGGATCTCACCGCGCTCCCGGGCCAGCAGACTCAGCGCCGCCGCCAGCCCGCCGCCGGCGCTCTCCCCCGCGACCGCGATACGTCCGGGGTCGACATCGGGTTGCCCGGCCAGCCAGCGCAGACCGGCATAACAGTCCTCGAGCGGAGCGGGATAGGGGTGTTCGGGCGCCAGCCGGTACTCCACCGAGGCCGCAACTGGGTCACGGTGCGATGGCATGACGGCCCACCCGCCGAGGCGGTGCGCACACTCACCGGTCAGTTCCAGGCGATGAGCCACGGCCACGACGACCGAGGCCCGGTCATCTGGGCGGTGCACGGTGTACTAACCACCCGCGAGGTGACCGCGACCGGATATCGCCGGATCGCGGAAGCATTCGACGCCCACGGGATCACGGTGCCCCGCACCCCCGCCGATGCCGTCGACTGGCGGTCGACGAACCGCATCGACATCACCGCGCCGGTGCGCCTTTTCGCGCCTTTCCCGGGCACCTACGCGACCGGCGCCCGTGAACCGATCCGCTGTCTCTCGCGCTGGCCATCGTGGCCGAGAACGCCGATCTGAGCCCGCAGCACCGCGGCCGCCGCGATGTCGGCCCGACCGTTACCGGATTCCGTCCCGCCCGCACCCGAGGAGCACACTCGTGACCACCATTGAGACCCGCCAACTGATCGCCGCCGAGCTGGCCGACGCCGCGACCGCCTACCGGCAGCGCGATCGGCCGTCCCGACACCGAGGCCGAAACACTGGCCGGCGATCGCTGGCACCGCGCGCTGTACATCGCGACCGCGTTGCTGTCGACCGAGCACGAGCACCCCGACTACGACGAACACGCCTACTACTCCGGTGACCGGGTGGTGTGGGTGCACGCGGCCACCGTCGACGAGGGCGGGCCGGGCCGTGGACCTCATCGCCGGCCACACCCTGATCCACGGGGTGATCCTCACCGCCGTATGCCCGGCAATCCACCGGGCACACGGGTGTCCGGGCCGGGTCCCGGAAACCGGTGAGCAGAACGTAATCCAGTCGTGTCGACGCGTCATCCGTACGAAACGTGCAGCTCGTAGCTTTTGGATACGAACTTGGATCCGAACTCGGATACAAGCCGGAGGGCTTCACACGAGGAGTACGTATGGTCCCGCCTACCGCACCCGGTATCCATATCGCCGGTCTCGTCAAGAAATTCAAGGCCGGCCGGCGGGAGGTCACCGCGCTCGACGGAGTCGATATCCGGTCCGGTGAAGGCGAGTTCGTCACGCTGCTCGGGCCGTCCGGATGCGGGAAGAGCACGGTGCTGCGCATCCTGGCCGGACTGGAACCGCAAACCGCCGGCGAGGCATTGGTCCACGGCGAGACGCCGCGCGAGATGCGCCGCCACGATCACCTCGGTATCGCTTTCCAGGAGGCCGCGCTGCTGCCGTGGCGGTCGGTGCGCACCAATATCCGGCTACCGCTCGAGGTGGCCAAGAAGAAGGTCGACGACGACACCATCCAGGAATTGATCGATCTCGTCGGACTGACCGGTTTCGAGAACGCCCGGCCCGCGCAACTGTCCGGCGGTATGCGGCAGCGGGTCGCGATCGCCCGGGCGCTGGTGGTGTTGCCGAAGGTCCTGCTGCTCGACGAGCCGTTCGGCGCGCTCGACGATATGACCCGCCAGAACCTCAATATCGAACTGCTCCGTATCTGGACCGAACGCCCGGCGACCACTTTGATGGTGACGCACGGTATCTCCGAGGCAGTGTTCCTCTCCGACACCGTGGTGGTGATGAGCCCGCGGCCCGGACGCGTACAGAAAGTGGTCGAGATCGATCTGCCCCGGCCGCGTACCCCGGAGATGATGCGGACCACCGCGTTCCACGACTATGTCGATCTGCTGTCCGCGGTGCTGTTCGGCGCCGCGCCCCTGGCCTCGGGGGTCGGCGCGTGAACAACCGCGGATACCTGGCGGCCGGTGGGTCGCTGATCGTGCTGGTGCTCTGGCAACTCGTCGGCGGGACCGGCGTCCTCGGTCCCGCCATCGCCGGGCCGGTGCAGATCGTCGCGGGCCTGGCGTCCGACGGTGCGGATTTCTACGCCCTGCACCTGCCCGTCACCCTGGCGTCGGCGGCCGCCGGATTCTGCTGGGGCAATCTCGCCGCGATCGGTTGCGCGGCCCTGGTGCTGACGGTACCGGCGGTCGAGAAACTGGTTCTCCAGGTGGGAATCGCCTCGGCCTGTGTACCGCTGATCGCCATCGCGCCCATTCTGGCGGCCTGTTTCAACGGGCCGGTGACCTCCGCCATCATGGCCGCGGTCTCCGTCTTCTTCACCACGCTGGTCGGCACGCTCAACGGCCTGCGGCATGCCGACCCGGTCGGTGAGGACCTGGTCCGCGCCTACGGCGGCGGCCGCTACCTGGTGCTGCGCAAGGTCCAATTGCTCTACGCGCTGCCCAGTATCGTCACCGCCTTGAAGATCGCCGTTCCGGCGGCACTGCTCGGCACGATCATCGGTGAGTTCATGGGGCAGGAGCGCGGACTGGGGGCGGCGCTGGTGGTCGCGCAACAGTCCAGCGATGTCGTGCGCACCTGGGGCATCACGCTGGTCTGCTGTGTCCTGGCGGCCGTGTGCTTCCTGGTCGTCGCCGCCGTCGAACGATTCGCGACCCCGTGGGCCGCGAGCACCACCGCGGAGGCACGAGCATGAGTACCGCGACCCGCCTCGGCCGGCCCCTGCTCCGCAGTGCCACCCGGACCCTCGCCACCGTACTGGGCGCGGTGATCGCCATCGTGCTCGTCTGGACGCTGTTCCTGCGGGTCGTACAGGTGAGCCCGTTCGTCGCCAAATCACCGGGTGATGTGCTGGACTACCTGTTCACCGCCCCGGAAGCCGCGGCCCACTGCGCCGCGATCCTCGCCGACCTGATGCGCACCCTCACCGATGCTGCCTACGGATACCTGCTCGGCCTCGCACTGGCCGCGGCGGTCTCGTTGATCTTCTACTTCTCCCGGACCGTCGAGACCATGTTCGGCCCGACCGTCACCGCGGTGCATGCCATCCCGATGGTGACCGTCGCGCCGATCCTGGTGCTGGTCTTCGGTCGCGGTGCCCTGGCGACCGCGGTCATCGGCGCCGCCGTGGTGGTCGTCCCGGCACTGCTGACCATGCTGAACGGTATCCGGTCCACCCCGCGCACGGACCTGGACATGATCACCGCCTTCGGCGGCTCGCGGCTGGATGTGTTCGGCAAGGTCGCCCTGCCGCACGCCGTACCGACCTGGTTCGCCGCCGCCCGGGTCGCGGTGACCACCTCGGTCGTCGGTGCCCTGCTGGCCGAATGGCTGGCCACCGGCGAAGGACTGGGCGGCCAGATGTTGCGCGCCGCCAACGAATTCCAGTTCGACCGCCTCTGGGCCTCGGTCGTCGTACTCACCGTCGTCTGCGTCGCCGTCTACCAGGTGGTCGCGTTCGCCGAAGAGCTCGTCGCCGCCCGGATGAGCGCACCCCGCTGATCTCCCCTCACCTCGCTGTACCCATCGATCGGAGTATCCCCATGTCCGCACAATTCGACCGCCGCAGATTCCTGACCCGCAGCCTGGCGGTCGGCGGTGTCGCCCTGGCCGGGTCCGCCGCGCTGACCGCCTGTGTCTCGGGCGGGGCGACCAGCGGATCGGGAGACGGATTCGGTATCGCCTCCCAGCGGCTCGCGTGGATCAAGAACACACAGTTCGCCGGTAGCTATCTCGCCGACCGCAACGGCTACTACACCGAGGCCGGTTTCACCGGATCGGACCTGGTATCCGGCGGGCCCACCGCGCCGCCCATCGAATCCGATGTGCTCACCCGGACTTTCGCCGGGGTATCGCAGGTGCCCATCGTCGGTTCGGCCGTCGCCAAGGGCGCGCCGCTGAAGATCATCGGCGCGGTGTACCAGCGATACGCGGGCTGCATCATGTCGATGGGCTCCAAGCCGATCAACGGCCCGCAGGATCTGTACGGCAAGACGATCGGCTGCGCGTCGTCGAGTGAACCGGTGTGGCGCAACTTCCTCGCCGCCCTGCGACTCGACGAATCCCGGATCACCACCGTGCCCGTGCAGGGCGACCCCATCGGTATGACGGCCGGTGAGATCGACGGGTACCTGGGATTCATCAACAGCCAGGTGGTGGATCTGCGGCACAAGGGCTTCGATATCCGCGCGACCCTGCTCGCCGATATGGGGTTCCCGCTGGTGGGCCAGACCTACATCACCACCCAGGACAATCTCGACAACAATCGAGACAAGGTCAAGGCGTTCCTGAAGGCCGAGATCCGGGGCTGGAAGGATGTGCTCGCCGACCCCCGGCTGGCCACCGACCTCACGGTCGACGACTACGGGCGCACCCTCGAACTGGACCGGGCGAGCACCCTCGACTGCTGTCTCGCCGGCAACGAACTCATCCGCGACGGTGACCCCCGCCAGCAGATCGTCGCCGTCTCCGACGAGTCGGCCGAAGCGAATATCGCGGCGATCTCGGCGGGCGGGCTGCAGCTGAGCGTCGATCAGCTCTTCGATCTGGGTCCCATCCGCGAAGTATTCGCCGAGAATCCCGACCTCGCCCTCGCCTGATCTCCCCTCGACTCCGAAAGGTCCGCATCATGCCCACTGCCACCACCCCGGATTTCGTGGTCACCGGCGCCACGGTGGTCGCCCACGACGGCCGCCGACGGCACGATATCGCGGTCCGGGACGGCCGTATCCTCGCCGTCGGCGACGGACTCGCCGCCGACGGCGTTCCCACGGTCGACGCCACCGGTCTGCTGGTCCTGCCCGGCCTGGTGGATATGCACGTCCACCTGCGCGAACCCGGTATGACCGAGAAAGAGGATTTCGCCAGCGGAACGCGGGCCGCCGCGGCGGGCGGAGTGACGACCGTCGTCGATATGCCGAATACGAAACCTCCGGTCGCCACCGCCGAACGCTACCGGCAGAAGCTCGAACTGGTCCGGAACAAGGCGTATGTCGATTTCGGCCTCTACGGCATGATCGACCACGACAACGACGGCGAAATCGCCGAGCTGGCCGAACTCGGCGCCATGGGCCTCAAACTCTTCATGGGCCAGACCACCGGCGACAATCGGTGCCCGAACGACGCGGCCATCTTCCGCGGCCTGGAAGCGGCCGCGGCGGCCGACCTGGTGGTCGGCGTGCACGCCGAGAACGACCATCTGCTGCGGATGTTCGGCGACCGGCTACGCGCGTCCGGGCGCAAGGATCCGCGCGCGCATCTGGAGGGCAGGCCCGCCTTCGTCGAGGTGGAGGCGGTCACCCGGATCATCACCATGGCCACCGAGGCGGGTACGAAACTGCATATCCATCACCTGTCGACCGAGGTCGGGTTACGGCGGGTGATGGATCTGCGCGCCCAGGGCCACCGGGTCACCGTGGAAACCCTGGTGGCGCATCTGTTCCTGGACGAGACCGCCTACGACACCCACGGCAACCTGGTGAAACTCAACCCACCGATCCGGCCCGCCACGGATGTCTCCGCACTGTGGGCCGGGATCGCCCGGGGCGATGTGGACATCATCGCCACCGATCATGCCCCGCACACCGCCGCCGAACAGGCCGAGGAGGATGTGTGGCAGGCCTACGGCGGCTTCATCGGCGTGGAGACCATGCTGCCGCTGCTGCTCACCGCCGCCGCCCGGGGCGAACTCACGGTGGAGGACATCGTGCGGCTGTGTTCCTACCGGCCGGCGCAACGCTGGTCGATACCGGGTAAAGGGCAGATCGCGCCGGGTTTCGACGCGGATTTCGTCCTCGTCGACCCCACCGCGGAGACAACCCTCGACGCCGCCGCGCTGCATTCGAAACACCCGGTGACGCCTTACCACGGGTGGCCGCTCACCGGATCGGTCCTCGCGACGTATCTGCGCGGGCAGCTCGTGTACGAGAAGGGTGAAATCATCGGCGAGCCGGCCGGTCGCCAGGTACGCCCGGTGCGCGAACCCCGCACTGCGGCGGCGTGATCGGGCCGCGGGACACCATCATCACAAGGGAGAAGTCGTGACCGAAGCACAGATATCTCTGCTGGACTCCGGCGGTGACGGCACGGCCACACTGCGCAACGCGGTGCGGCAGTGCCTCGACGAGGTGCGGCGCGGCGGCGCCGGACCGGATACCGCCACCGAGACCTGCGGTGGTTCGCTGGCGGTGATCGCGGGTATCGGTACCACCGCCGCCGGCGCGCTGCGGGGCGCGCTGCTGCTCGACGCGCTGACCGCCCGGGATGTGGAGCCGGCCGATACCGTGCACCATCCCGACCCGGCCGCGCTGCTCGCCGACCGGTCCTGGCAACTGGCGCTGGTACTCAGTCCGTGGAAACAGCAGGTGGCGGACCAGCTCGGGATACTCACCGCGTCCGCGACCCGCACGACGGTGGTGGACACGGTGGTCCGCGGCGCCGACGGTCCGATCGGCGTCAACACCAACAGCTGGGCCGCGCAGGCCGCGATGGAAACCGTGCTGGGCGGGCGGACCCCCGCCGATATCCTGATCCTCGGCGCCGGTGGCTCCTCGAATTCGGTCGCACTCGGATGCCGGCGGGCCTGGCCCGGAGTCCGGCTGCTCGGCAGCGCCCGCGACGCGGCAGCACTCGACCGGTGGGCCGCCCGGTTCGGCGCCGAGGCCGTGGCACCGTCCGATCTGAAGGCACTGTGTGCCGAACGGGCGCCGGCGCTGATCGTGAACACGACGACCTGGGGCGAGACCGAGGAATCCGAGAGCAGGCCTTTCGCTTTCGATTTCGCCGAACTCACCCGGCCGGGCAACTGCTACTTCGACCTGAACAACCGCGTCTCCACCCTGCAGACCACCGCGCTGCGGGCCGGGATGAACGTCATGTCGGGCACGTTCATGCAGCGGGTCACCAATGCGTGCCGCGCGGCGCTGCTGGACGCGAGCGCACGGTGATCGCGGCCGGCAGTGCGGGACTCGTGCCCGCCGACGAACAATTGAGCGTCCGGGAACGGGTGTACCGATTCCTGCGCCAGCAGATCACCACGGGCGAGTACGCCGGCGGTATCCGGCTGACCGAGGAACAGATCGCCGAGGAACTCGGGGTGAGCCGCACACCGATCCGGGAGGCGCTCCAGCGGCTCACCAGCGAAGGGCTGGTCGAGCGGGTGCGGCGCGGGCAACTGGTCGTGGTGGAGTTCGACGCGGCCGCGCGGGCGGAACTGCACGAACTGCGGGTCGCTTTCGACCAGGTGGCGGCCAAGATGCTCACCGCCAAGGTGGACAGTGTGGACTGGCCGGCGCTGTACGCCCTGCTCGATCCGCTGGGCGCCGCCTTGCGCGAGTACGGAGTCGGGAGTGCTCAGTATTCGATGGCTCATCTCGAATTCCACATGGCCGTGAACCGAGCGGCGTTCACCCCGATCACCTCGTCGTTCCTGCAACGGCAGGCCTTCCTCTACCCGACCGACGACTACGTCCAGCAACCCGGCCACGAACCGGTCTCCCAGCACCGGACGCTGCTCGACGATCTCTCCAGCGGCGATCTCGAGCGCGCCACCACGGCCGCGCGGATCCACGCGCTACGCGGACCCGGCAACACCACTCTCACCTGACCTCGCACCAGCCGTATACGCTGCCGCACAAGGAGTTCCACCATGTCCGACGATATCGTCCGCATGTTCGTCAACGGCCAGGCCATGCGCGGCGGATCCCTCAACGACGCACTCGCCGGCGCGCGATACCTGGGTCCGGTCCGGACCGCGCCCCGGTACCGTTTCTTCTCCTTCGACGATGTGTTCCCCGGGCTGGCACCGGTCGCCGAGGGCGGTTGGGCGGTACCGGGTGAGATCTACGCCGTGTCCTACACCGACCTCCGGGACAACCTGCTGCCCCGGGAACCCGCCGAACTGGAACTGTCGGTGATCGAACTGGAGGACGGCCGGGGGTCGCTGAGCATGGTGTGCCGGCGACTCCCCGGACCGGACGATCCGGCGCACGAGATCATCGCGCCGGGCGGCTGGCGTGAGCACCGGGCGATCCTCACCGACCACGCGTGATGGACATCCTCACCGCCGGAAGGGATCCGGGCACAGCCGACCACTATCTGTGGTGCACCCCCGAAACCGTCAGCTGGGGCACGCTACCGACTCCCGCGACCCCGCCGGCGCTGGTCGTCGAGAGTGGACACACGGTCACCTTCGACACGGTGTCGCAGGAGGGACTGATGGAGGATCAGGGGCGCGATCCGATCGGATATTTCGGGCAATTCGGGGTACCCCGGCGCCAGATCCTGCCCGACGCCGTCGCCCTGGCCGAATCCGGGCTGCGCCGCGCCCGGGCACCGAAGGGCCCGCATATCGTGCTGGGCCCGGTACACGTCCGCGGCGCCGAAGCCGGCGATTGGCTGCGCGTGGATTTCCTGGCGCTGGCGCCGCGGGTCCCCTACGGCATCATTTCCAGCCGGCACGGGCGGGGCGCGCTCCCGGAGAGCCTGCCGCGCGAAGCCGACGGCAGCGTCGCACCGGTGTTCAGTAGATTCTGCGCGCTCGACGGCCCGGGCCGGGCCGGGTTCCGGTACGGCGCCGGCCGCGCCACGATCGGCGTCCGCCCCTTCATGGGGCTGTGCGGGGTGACGCCCCGGCACGACGATCCACTGAGCACCATCCCACCCGGCCCCTTCGGCGGGAATATGGACCTCCGGGAGATCGTGGCCGGATCGTCGCTGTATCTGCCCGTACAGGTCAGCGGGGCCGGTTTCTATCTCGGTGACCCGCATTTCGCGCAGGGCAACGGCGAGATCGCGCTGACCGCGCTGGAGGGTTCGCTGCGGGTCACCGCTCGGCTGTCGGTGGTCCGGTCCGTGTCCGGACCGTACGAGGCCATGCCGTTCGCCGAGACCGACGAGCACTGGATTCTGCTGGGCCTGGACGAGAGCCTCGACGAGGCCATGCGGCAGTGCGCTCGGCTCGCGGTGGACTTCCTCGCCCACCGCACCGGGATGACCCCGAGCGAGGCGTATCTGTATCTCAGCGCGGCCGGTGACTTCTCGGTGACCCAGGTGGTCGACCTCGTGAAAGGGGTGCACTGTGCGATCCGCAAACGCGACTTCGCGGCCTGACTTCCGCCGCGCCGACGGGGGTCCGGTCCCGGTCCTGCACCACGCGACACTCGCCGACGGCCGGGTGGTGGATGTGCGCATCGCGGCCGGACGAGTAGCGGACGTGGTCCCGGCCGCGGGCGCCCCCGTCGGGGAAAACGACCTGGATCTCACCGGGTTCGTCCTGCTCACCGCCCCCGCCGAACCGCACGCGCATCTGGACAAGGCGCTCTCCTACGACGAGATACGACCCCCGATGGGCGATCTCGGCTCGGCCATCGCGGCCTGGGAAGCCCACACCCCACGATTGACGGTCGACGGAATCGCCGAGCGCGCCCGCCGGGCCGCGCTGCGTGCCCTGGCGAATGGCACGACCGCCCTGCGCTCCCACGTCAATCTGCTGCGTGGTGAGGACCCCTTGCGCGGGGTACGCGCTCTGGTGCGGGTGCGCGCGGAACTGGCCGACGTCATGGATATCCAGCTCGTCGCATTGGCCCCGTACACGGCCGACGACGACACCGTGCACGCGGCACTCGATCTGGGAGTCGATCTGGTCGGCGGTCATCCACACCAGACCCCGGAGCCGGCCGCGAACCTGCGGCGACTGCTGGGCATCGCGCGCGCCCGCGGGGTCGGGGTGGATATGCACACCGACGAGCGACTCGACCCGGCGATGCTCACCCTCGAACAATTGGCGCACGCGGTGCGCGACCGGCCGGAGACCGCACCGGTGACCGCGAGCCACTGTGTGAGCCTGGGTGTCGCGCCGCCGGAGGTCGTCGCCCGGGTGACGGCCGCGGTGGCGGAAGCGGGTGTCGGCGTGGTCACCCTGCCGATCACCAACCTGTACCTGCAGGGACGCGATCATCCGGTGGCGACCCCGCGCGGTCTCACCGCCGTCCGGGCGCTCCTGGACGCCGGGGTCCGGGTGGCGGCGGGCGCCGACAATGTCCGCGACCCCTACAACCCGATGGGCCGCAGTGACGCCCTCGAAACGGCCGTCCTGCTCGTCACCGCCGCGCATCTGACCCCGGCCGAGGCGTATCGGGCGGTCAGCGACAGCGCTCGCGCGGTGATGTCGCTACCACCGGCCGGGCCGGTGAGGGGCGCGGCGGCCGATCTGCTGGCGATCCGGGCGAGCAGCCTGGAGGATGCGCTCGCCGCCGCGCCCGCGGACCGGTTCGTCCTGCGTCGCGGCAGACTGGTCGCCGCGAGTCGGTCCGAACGCACGACCGCGGCGGGCGTCCCCGACTGACAGAGAGGATGTAGGTGAGCGCTTCCGGCCCGGGTTTGACCCACCGACTGACTGACTCAGGGTCCTCAACCGGATTTGTCGGCCCGGGCCGGAGGCGCTCACATGCACTCCACCAGGTGCGGCGTTGTGACTTCATAGGAGCCTGGCCAGAGGCCCCATCTCTGTCTTGTCCGCGTGCCCGGCTGGTGCGTGCCGCCCTGCCCACGGTCGCGAGCAACAGGACGACGATGCCCTCCATTACACACGAACATGCCATGTCCAGCGAGGTCGCCGGCGGCGTCGATACCCACCGGGACACCCACACCGCGGCGGTGCTCGACACCGTCGGCCGGGTATTGGGGACAGCCGTGTTCAGCACCGACGCCGCAGGCTACGGCGCGCTGCTGGATTGGATGCGCGGATTCGGCCACCTGATCCGGGTCGGAGTGGAAGGCACCGGCGCCTACGGTGCGGGATTGACCCGCGTGCTACACGAGCACCACATTCCGGTGGTCGAAGTCGATCGCCCCGACCGCAAGACCCGCCGCTTCCAAGGCAAGTCCGATCCGATCGACGCCATCCAAGCCGCACGCACGGCCCTGTCCGAAAACCGCACCGGCACACCGAAACAACGTGACGGCCGCATCGAAGCACTGCGCAACCTGCGCATCGCTCGCCGGTCGGCGGTCGACCAACGCGCCGATGCCCAACGCCGTATCAAGACCCTGATCGTCACCGCATCCGAGGAGTTGCGCCGACAGCTGCGCGGGCTGCCGGTGAGCAAGCTGATCGCCACCTGCGCGGGATTCGACCCCGACCATACCGACGCCGCCTCCCCGCTCACCGCCACCATGATCGCGTTGCGCTGCCTGGCGCGACGTCATCAGCAGCTGTCGGCCGAGATCACCGAACTCGACGAACTGCTTGCTCCGCTGGTGGCAGCCATCAGCCCTGACCTGGTCGCGGCCAACGGCGTCGGCACCGATACCGCCGGTCAGTTGCCGGTCACCGCCGGAGAGAATCACCACCGAATCCGCTCGGAGGCCGCGTTCGCGATGCTCTGCGGGGTCGCCCCGATCCCCGCGTCCTCCGGCAAGACCAACCGGCACCGACTTAACCGCGGCGGTGACCGCCACGCAAACGCCGCGCTCTACCGCGTCGTGCTCTGCCGCCTGCGCTGGGACCCCCGCCCCCGCGCCTACGTCGAGCGACGCACCAAGGAGGGCATGTCCAAAAAAGAAATCATCCGCTGCCTCAAACGCTATGCCGCCCGCGAGCTCTACCAGCTCATCACCACCGACAACCCCAAACCTGCTCCTTGACATCCATAGGAGCATCCGGAGCAGCCCCCTTCGTACGTGTTCGGGCGGGCTCCCGGTTATCCGTGACCTGCCGGCATCTCGTGTCGGCGGGCCACGGACAGTTCAGCCGGCCGATTCGGCGAGCAGTTCCCCGGTCGGCTCGGGAAAGCCCGGTCTCGGAGCGACGGATTCCGGTGAGCCGGGACCGCCGCGACGATCGTCCGCGGCGCTCACCGATCCCACCGGGGCACCGGCGGCCGCGCGGTGGGCGGTGGGCGGTGGGCGGTGGGCGGTGGGCGGTCAGGAGTATTTGTAGAACCCCTCCCCGGTGGCCACACCGAGCCTGCCCTTGTCGATGTAGTTCTCCTTCAACCAGCGGGCGAGGCCTTCGGTTTCGGCACGGCTGCTCAGAATGTTGTAGGGCGTGGTGAGGCCGATGACGTCGAGGATCTGGAACGGGCCCATGGGCGCTCCGGTCGCGATCCGCCAGGTCTTGTCCACCGCCTCGGGTTCGGCGTAGTCACCGGCGGCGAGTTCGATGGCGGAGTTCAGCAACGGCACCAGCAGCGAGTTCAGGACGTAACCGGACTTCTCCTTGTGCACCTCGATCGGCACCATGCCGATGGCGGCGGCGAACTCGACCACCGCGCCGAACACCGCGGGGTCGGTCCGATCGGTGCCCATGACCTCGGCGGTGTTGAACTTCCACACCTGGTTGGCGAAGTGCAGTGCCAGGAATCTGTCCGGGCGGCCGGTGAAATCGGCCATATCGCTGGGCAGCAGGGTCGACGAGTTGGTCGCGAAGATGGTCCGCTCGGGAGCCAGCTCGCCCAGCTTCCGGTAGGTCTGCCGTTTGATGTCGAGCACCTCGGGAATCGCTTCGATCACCAGATCCGCCTCGGCGACGGCGGCGCCGAGATCGGTGGTCAGGCCGATACCCGCGCGGGTTTTCTCGGTGAGCTCATCGGTCGCGCCCATCACCTCGTCGCGATAGGTGGCGGCGAGCCCGGTGAAGCGCTCGCGCGCCGCGTCGAGTGCCTTGTCGTCGATGTCGTAGGCCTGGACGCGGTACCCGTGGTAGGCGGTCTGGAAAGCGATCTGGGAACCGAGCACCCCGGTGCCCAGCACTGTCACCGCGCGGATCTCGAGGGCCATCGTCTTCTCCTTGTCGATCGATCGAGGGCATATCGGGCAACTGGAGCCGGCTACCGGAACCAGTAGAACAGGGTCGGCCCGCCGCGGTGGTCGCGTGGCCCGCGCAGCCGTTTGCGATCGAATAACGACTGCCGACCGGCACGCCGACCAGCGTTTTCAAACAGTATTTCAATCAACGATTGAAAACGGTCCGGCGCAGTGGTTCACTGGCCGCATGCCCCAGCGAGTTTCGGCCGCGACCCGCGAACGCCTGCTCACGGCCGCCGAACGGCTGCTGCTCACCGAGCGCTACGACGACGTCTCGGTACGCCGCATCTGCACCGAGGCCGGGGCCAACCCCGCCGCCGTCCACTATCACTTCGGATCCAAGGAAGCCCTGGTGGCGACCCTGCTCGAAGAACGCCTCGGGGCACTGTGGGCCGACCGCCTCACCGCGGTCGCCGCCGCCGCCGGACCCGCGGCCGATCTCGTCGACGCGGTCCTCACCCCGTTCACCGACCTGGCAGCCGACCCGCTGGGCCGGCTGCACCTGCGGTTGCTCGCGCAATGCGTGATCGACCGGCAGGTGGGCCCGTGGCAGCAGCAGTGGTTCCGGATCGACTCGTGGGCCGGCCTGCTGCCCGAGGTGGGCGAACAGGAGAGCCTACGCCGCTGGATGCTCGCCTTCGACCTCATCATCATGCGATTCGGCCGCGCCGCCGCCGAGGACCGGGCGCTGAGCCCACAGGCCGTGGCCACCCTGCGTTCTTTCGTCGTGGCCGGGCTGACCGCACCGACAGGAGACATATCGTGACCGATGTATTCGCCCCCGCCCCGCTGGGGCCGCTCACCCTGCGCAACCGGGTGATCAAGGCCGCGACCTTCGAAGGACGCACCCCCGACGCGCTGGTCACCGACGACCTGGTCGCATTCCATCGGGAGGTCGCGGCGGGCGGCGTCGGCATGACAACCGTCGCCTACTGCGCGGTCGCGCCCGGTGGCCGCACCGACCGCCACCAGATCTACATGCGCCCCGAGGCGGTGCCCGGCCTGCGTCGGCTCACCGACGCCGTGCACGCCGAGGGCGCGGCGGCCAGTGCGCAGATCGGCCATGCGGGGCCGGTAGCCAATTCGGCCTCCAATCGCCTGCCCGCGCTGGCGCCGAGCCGGATGTTCAGCCCCCTCGGGATGAGCCCGATGAAGGTGCCCGACGCGGCCGAGATCCACGACCTCGTCACCGCCCACGCCGACGCGGCCCTGCTGGCGATCGAATCCGGATTCGATGCCGTGGAAATCCATTTCGGGCACAACTACCTGGTGAGTTCGTTCCTGAGCCCGCTGCTGAACCGGCGCAAGGACCGCTACGGCGGCCCGCTGGAGAACCGAGCCCGGCTGGCCCGCGATATCGCCCGCCGGGTGCGCGAGGCGGTCGGCGACCGGATCGCGGTCACCGCGAAACTGAATATGGAGGATGGGGTCCGCGGCGGCCTCACCCTGCCGGAATCGTTGCAGGTGGCCGCGTGGCTGGAGGCCGACGGCGCGCTCGACGCGCTGGAGTTGACGGCGGGTAGTTCCCTGCTGAACCCGATGTTGCTGTTCCACGGCGCCGCGCCGCGCCGCGAGTTCGCGAAAACGCTGCCGGGGCCGGCCCGCTGGGGTTTCCGGCTGGTCGGGAAGGCGTTCTTGCGTGAATACCCGTACGAGAAGGCGTATCTGCTCGACCGCGCGCGGCAGTTCCGCCGGGAACTGACCATGCCGCTGGTGCTGCTGGGCGGTATCACCGACCGGGAATCGATGGATCTGGCGATGGCGGAGGGGTTCGATTTCGTCGCCATGGGCCGGGCCCTGTTGCGCGAGCCGGATCTGTTGCGCCGCATCGGCTCCGACGCGAGCACGGAATCGGCCTGTGTGCACTGCAACGAGTGCATGCCGACCATCTACAGCCGTACCCGGTGTGTGCTCCGGCTCGATCAGCTCGCGTCCACGGCTCCGGAGAAGCCGATCGCCGGGGCATAGACAGGGCGCGAGTCACGGAAGCCACTGTTCACGAGATTCGTCAGCACCAATTAACGAACACATATTGAATGCGCCGTTGTTTAACGGTACGGTCTAGGCATCAGAGCAAAGCCGCACTCACCCAGTGCAACCGCTTCCGCCACCGCCCCCGGGCGGCGCTACGACCGAGGACGAATCATGCACCGAAACGCACGCACCCGCCGACTCGCCGTCCGGATCGCGGCCACCGCCGCGATCGCGCTGGCTCCACTGGCCCTCACCGCAGCACCCGCGCTCGCCGACAACGGCGCGCCCGTGGTCACCGATAACGCAGACTCCCAGGTCCAGGACGTGAGCCGTCCCGGCCGTCATGGTCACGGCTACGGCGATCGCGGCTGGCACGGCCGGAACGACCACAGCTGGAACGGCCGGCACGACAACCCGGTCGATTGGAACCGCGGTCGCAACCGCCACGACCGGGACCGCGACCGGGACCGGGGCTGGGACCGGGACCGGGGCTGGGATCACGGCCACCACCGCCCCGGCTTCGGCCTGCCCTTCCCGCGGATCTTCCTGCCCGGCACCGGCAGCGCCTTCTGAAAACCTGAACAACGGCACATCGAACAAGTGTCGATAGACCTCGGGCAGGCCCGGCCCGAGACCGCGGAACCGGCCGGCCACGGCGACTGTGCCGGCCGGTTCCACTCGGTCACGACCCCGTCGGCCGCACTCCCGCGTGATGCGGCCGGATATCGGCCCCGTGCGTGAACGACGCGGCCTCGGCCCCACGCTGCGGCGCCCGCTGGGCCCGCAACCGCGGCAGCGCCCGCTCCAGCGCCTCGATCAGCAGGTCCGCCAGGTCGTGGCTGAAACCGTTGCGGACCACCACGCGCAGTACCGCCAGATCCTCCCGATCGGCCGGAAAGGTGTAGGCGGGCACCAGCCAGCCCTGTTCACGCAGCGCCGCGGAGACATCGAAGACCGAATACCCCGTCTCCCCCTCGGCCAGGGTGAAGGCGAAGACGGGCAACTGCCGGCCGTCGGTGATCAACCGGAACGGGCCCAGCCGCGCGATCCGGTCGGCCAGCGCGGACGCGACCTCCCGGCAGTAGCCCTGCACCCGCGCGTAGCCCCGGTGCCCGAGCCGCAGGAAGGTGTAGTACTGGGCCACCACCTGCGCGCCGGGCCGGGAGAAGTTGAGCGCGAAGGTCGGCATCTCCCCACCGAGGTAGTTCACCCGGAAGACCAGCGCGTCCGGTAGCGCGTCGGCGTCGCGCCACAGCACCCAGCCCACCCCCGGATAGATCAGCCCGTATTTGTGGCCCGAGGTGTTGATCGAGGCGACCCGGGGCTGCCGGAAATCCCATTCCAGTTCGGGATCGCAGAACGGCGCGATCATGGCGCCCGACGCGCCGTCCACATGTACCGGGATATCCCAGCCGTGCTCGGCCTGCACCCGGTCCAGCGCCGCGCAGATCTCGGCGACCGGTTCGTAGCTGCCGTCGAAAGTGGACCCGAGGATCGCCACCACACCGATCGTGTTCTCGTCGCAGCGTGCCGCCGCTTCCTCCGCGGTCAGGTGGAACCGCTCCCCCGACATCGGCACCACCCGCGGCTCGACGTCCCAGTACTCGGCGAACTTCTCCCAGCACACCTGCACATTGATCCCCATCACCAGGTTGGGCCGCTCGGTCGACTGCCCGGCGGCCCGGCGCCGCAGCTGCCACCGGCGCTTCATGGCGAGTCCGGCCAGCATGCACGCCTCGCTGGAGCCGGTGGTCGAACACCCGACGGCATGGTCGGGGTCGGCGGTGTGCCACAGATCGGCCAGGATCCGCACACACCGCTGCTCCAGTTCGGCGGTGCGCGGGTACTCGTCCTTGTCGATCATGTTCTTGTCGAAGCATTCACTCATCAGCACCTGTGCCGCGGGCTCCATCCACGTGGTGACGAAGGTCGCCAGGTTGAGCCGGGCGTTGCCGTCGAGCAGCAGTTCGTCGTGCACGATCTGGTACGCGGTTTCGGCGTCCAACTCGCGGGCCGGCAACCGGTTCCGGGGCACCTCGAGCGGTTCCCGGGTGAACACCGGATTCACCGAGATATCGTCCCGGCCGGGGCCGCCGGGATGAGACGGATGGGTCAATGCCATGGAGACCTCCACCAGCATTCGGACCGGACGTGGCGCCGCCCGGACGGGCAGCGACCCCGAGTATCGCCCGGCGAACGACTGTCGCGGCGCACGGCGGGCCGCCCCGGCGGGTCGGGTGCCCACTCCCGCCGGATTGCGGGGTATTCCCGCGGGCGATCGCCGGTGCCGGAACCACCCCCGTGTCTGGGCGGGATCTGCCCCGGCGCCGGACCGCGCGGGCTACGCTCGGCGGATCGGTCCGCGCGCCGGCCGCCTTCCCGGCATCCCCGGATCGTGACACGTTCCCCCTGGTCACCCATTCGCACATCCGCATCACCAGAGGAGGAGACCCGTGAAATCCGTCAACGCGTATCTCATGTTCAACGGCAACGCCGAAGAGGCGTTCACCTTCTACCAGTCGGTGTTCGGTGGCGAACTCCAGCTCATCCGGTTCGGCGATATGGGCGAGGGCGCGAACCTGCCGGACGAAGCGAAGAGCCTGGTGGCGCATACGGCGCTGCCGCTGGCCGGGACCGGCCAGGTGCTGATGGGCTCGGACTGCCCGCCCGGGCAGACCGTCGAGGTTCCGCAACGGCCGAACTTCACGGTATGCCTCGAGGTGGGCGACCGCGACGAGGCGGAGCGGGTGTTCGGTGCGCTGAGCGAGGGCGGGTCGGTGGATATGCATCTCGCCGAGACGGAGTGGACCGAACTGTTCGGCATGCTCACCGACAAGTTCTCGATTCCGTGGATGATCGACTTCAACTCGTCGCAGTAGCAGCCGGCGCCCTCCTATGAGTACCGGGCGACCCGAGGCACCGGCGGCACGATCCGGTTCCGGGGTGGTGCTGGCGGTGCTGTGCGCGGGCCAGTTCCTCATGGCTCTCGACAGTTCGGTGATGAACGTATCCATGGCGACCGTGGCGCAGGACCTCGATACGAGCATCACCGGTATCCAGACCGCCATCACCCTCTACACCCTGGTGATGGCGTCGCTGATGATCACCGGCGGGAAGGTCGGCGCGATCGTCGGCCGACGGCGCGTGTTCGGCATCGGCCTGGTCGTCTACGGCCTGGGTTCGTTCGTCACCGGGCTCGCGCCGAATCTGGGCATTCTGCTCGTGGGCTGGTCGCTGCTCGAGGGAATCGGCGCGGCCCTGATCATGCCGGCGATCGTGGCCCTGGTGGCCGCGAACATCCCGGCCGAACGCCGGACGGCGGCCTACGGCCTGGTCGCGGCCGCGGCCGCCGCGGCGATCGCGGTGGGGCCGCTGCTGGGCGGCGCGGTGACGACCTACGCCTCCTGGCGGCTCGTCTTCTTCGGCGAGGTGGTCGTGGTCGTGCTGATCCTGCTGCTGTTGCGCAAGATGAACGACACCTCCGGCGAACAGGCCCGCCTCGACTACCTCGGCTCGGCGCTGTCGGTATGCGGCCTGGCCATGATCGTGTACGGCGTCCTCCGCTCGAGCGAATGGGGCTGGATACAGGAGCGGCCGGGGGCCCCGGCCGTGTTCGGCCTGTCCCCGGTGATCTGGCTGCTACTCGGCGGACTACTCGTCCTCTATCTGCTCCGTGAGCGGCTCGCCTTCTGTGTACGCACGGGGCGGGAACCGCTCTTCGACCCCGAACTGCTGGGCAACCGGCAGCTCACCGGCGGACTGGGGATGTTCTTCGCCCAGTTCGCGGTGCAGGCCGGGGTGTTCTTCACCGTCCCGCTGTTCCTCTCGGTGGTCCTCCAGCTCAGCGCGCTGGGGACCGGCGCCCGCTTACTGCCGCTGTCGGTCGCCTTGATCGTGACGGCCGTCGGCATCCCGAAATTCCTGCCGCGCGCGGGCGCGCGGCGCGTGGTCCGTCTGGGCCTGCTGTCCATGACCGTAGGGATCCTGCTGCTGGCGGGCGGGATGGACCCCGGGGCCGACGCGCGCGTGGTCGCGATCCCGATGCTGTTGATGGGCGCGGGTCTGGGTGCGCTGGCGTCACAATTGGGCGCGGTGACCGTCTCCGCGGTACCCGAGTCGCGCAGTGCCGAGGTCGGCGGGTTGCAGAACACCGCCACCTACCTCGGCGCGTCGCTGGGCACCGCGCTGATCGGCTCCATCCTCATCGCCACCCTGACCTCGTCGGTCATCGATGGGGTCGAGAACGATCCCGCCGTGCCCGCCTCCGTCCAGCAGCAGGCCACCACCGAGCTGGCCGCCGGTGTGCCGTTCCTGTCCGATACCCAGTTGCGCGACGCGCTCACCGCCGCGGGGGTGGACGAACCCACAACCGACTCGATCGTCGCGGTGAATACCGCGGCCCGCCTGGACGCGCTGCACACGGCATTCGCGGCGACCGAGCTGCTGGCCGTCGCCGCGCTGCTCGGCACCCGGCGGCTTCCGGAACGGTCGCTGACACGGGCGGACGGCGACGGCTCACCCGATTCCGGCTGACCCCGGCGCCTGTGCCGCGCTCCCCACCGGTTTCCGGCAGCGAGGTGGCCGGAGAATCCAGGCGACCGTCGTAGGTCGTGCCGGACCGCGGTTCCGAGCGAAAGCCGCGGTGTCGATCCCTCTCAGCGGAAACGGAACACGTCGGGCAGCCACGGAGCCCGGCGATGGTGCGGACGGCTGCGGTTGACCCACAGCGGATTCGACTCGTCGCGCCGGTACACCGTGAGCTGACCCGCCACCGAGAAGCGCAGATGGGTGGCACTGCCGAACACCTCACCGTCGGCCGCGAGCGATTCGGGCCGGGGCAGGTAGACGAACAGCTCCGACAGTTGCCGCTCCCCGTAGACCCGGCTGTGCCCGATGGCGGCCAGCAGCAGCGCCACCACCGCACGGGTGCGCGACCAGCGCAGATCGGCGCGCAACCAGCGCACATCGAGCAGTCCGGAATCGAGCCGGTCCCGGAACGCCGGTACGGCGCCGTGCGGATGGTAGGGCCCGTTGCCGACGAAGAGGAACCACACCCGCTGCCAGTGGTCGTCGAGGTAGATCTCGATCGGTTCGGCCCGGCGCAGCGTGACCACGAGTGCCGCCGCGAACGCGGGCCACTTGCCCCACCGCGACTGCCATTTCTCGCGCAACCGGACCAGATCCGGGTAGGAGCCGAGACTGAAGGTGTTGATCAGATGCCGGGTCCGCATCTCGGTCGCGTCACCGTACTGGACGCCGGCGATATCGACCGCGACGGCCTCCCCGACACCGGTCGCGTCGACGACCTCGAGCAGATCGTAGACACCGAGGTCACGGGCGAAATGATTGAGCGTGCCGGTCGGGATCACCACCAGCGGCAGGCCGCGGCGCAGAGCGACGGCGGCCACCGCGGCGACGGTCCCGTCACCACCGGCCACCCCGACGGCCGCGACCGGCTCCGGCTGCGCCGCGATGGCCTGCTCGAGGAGTTCGGCGCAGTCGACCTCGGGACGGGTGCGCAAGACGGCCGCCGCGGGCAGGGCCGCGGCGATATCGTCGGTGGGGTCGTAGTCGGCGTCACCGGAGACGGGGTTCACCATGACGACGAGCCCTTTGCCCTCGGCGAGCACCGGCGCCTCGCGGACCAGCCGGGCCCGCGCCTCGTCGGATTCGCGCACCGGCCACCAGCGCCGGGTGGCCAGCGCGATCCCCGAACCCACGGCGGCGCCGACGAGAACATCCGAACCCCAGTGCACTCCCGTGTGGACCCGGGAGTAGGCGACCGCCGCGGCCAACGGCGCCACGGCCAGCGCGGTGCGCGGGCTCTCCATCGCGACCGCCGTCGCGAAGGCCGCGGCGCTGGCGCTGTGCCCGGAGGGAAACGACGAGGAGGACGGGGCCGGGGAGAGCCGCCGGCACTCCGGCATCAGTTCCGCGGCCGGGCGCCGCCGGGCGAACAGCGGCTTGAGCACGAGATTGGCCACGAAGCTGGCGCCGGCCACCGAGACCACCCCGCGCAATGCCGCCCGTCGCGTGGCCCCCTGGCGCACGGCCAGCAGCCCCGCACCGGCCATCCACAGAACACTGTGATCGGCGCTGCCGGTCAGTCGTAGCAATCCCGCGTCCAGCCGGGAAGCGGGCAGTTCCGCCACCGCGCCGCCCACGGCGCGATCGAATCGTCCGATCCTCTGGAACCTACGGCGCGCCCAACCACTCACCCGCCCGACACTACTCATCACCGCGGCCGGGCCGCGAACCGAAGCGGCGCGGGGCATCGACCCCGGCCGCTCCGGCGGCCGGTATCTACTACGCGGTGCTCTGCCGACGCGGCAGCTTCCAGCCGGGCCGCGGGAAGTGGCAGGTGTAGCCGTTCGGGAAGTGCTGCAGATAGTCCTGGTGCTCGGGTTCGGCCTCCCAGAATTCCGGGGCGGGCGACACCTCGGTGACGACCTTGCCCGGCCACAGTCCCGAATCCTCGACATCGGCGATGGTGGCCAGCGCCTCCCGCTTCTGCTCGTCGTCGACGTAGAAGATCTCGGAGCGATAGCTGCTGCCGATATCGTTGCCCTGACGATCCCTGGTGGTCGGATCGTGGATCTGGAAGAAGAACTCCAGCAACGCCCGGTAGTCGGTCCGGTCCGGGTCGTAGACGATCTCCACGGCCTCCGCGTGACCCGGATGGTTGCGGTATGTGGGGTGATCGTTGCGCCCGCCGGTGTAGCCGACGCGCGTCGATACGACCCCCGGCTGCTTGCGGATGAGCTCCTGCATTCCCCAGAAGCACCCGCCGGCCAGGATCGCCTTGCGCGTTTCGGTCACGCTTCCTCCTCAGTCCTGTTTTCCTGCCCCGGTTACAACCCGGGGCAGGGTCCGGAAAGTCCCGTTCCTCAGCCGACCGGCACGTGGTCAGGCCCGATGCGCGGTCACCAGCAGATACTCCCACTCCATCCGGCCGTTGCCCAGATCGTGCGCGGCGCCGAGTTCGGCCAGTTCCCGGTCCAGTCGCGCGGCCCGGTCCGGCTCGTCGGCGAGCGATCTGTACACGGTGACCAGGGGGCCGTAGTTGACCTTGAAGAAGTCACGGAAGGCGGTGCCGTCGGCGAAACAGTCGACGACAGCGTTTTCCCGGCGCAGCCGGAGATCGGTCACCCGGTCCCCGAGCAGTTCCGTGACATGCGCTTCGTCGCCCCACAGCGGCGGCGGCTGCGCCCCGGGTGGCGGGGTGGGGGCGTACGGCTTCATGACGGCGAACATCCGGCCGATGAACCCTTCCGGCGTCCAGTTGATCAGGCCGATGTTCCCGCGCGTCCGGGTGACCCGGACCAGTTCGTCGGCGGCGGTCCGATGGGACGGCGCGAACATCACCCCGACACAGGAGAGCACGGCGTCGAAGGCTCCGGACTCGTAGGGCAGGGCTTCGGCATCGGCCTGCTCCCAGGTGAGCTCGACTCCCGCGGCGGCGGCATTGCGGCGGCCGGCCTCGAAGAGTTCGGGAGTGAGGTCGCTGGCGACGACCTCGGCGCCCGCCGCGGCCGCCGGTATCGCGGCGTTCCCGGCGCCGGCGGCGATATCCAGTACCCGCTGCCCGGGCCCGATACCGCAGGCGGCGACCAGCCTCCTGCCGAGTCCCGGAATCACATCGGCGGCCACCCGGGGGTAGTCGCCGGAGGCCCACATCGCTCTGTGCTTGCCTTTGAGGTCGGGCGCGAACTGCGTCATCGTCTGCTCCTCGGGGTCGATCGGAACCTGGAACCGCTCACGGCAGGTCGCGCCCTCCGGGACAACTTCGCGGCCGCCCATCAGTCATTTCGCCGACTCGGCCACATGCCGAGCTCGTCCTATTGTCTGCCCCGGCGGCCGTGCGCCGCAAACCCCGGTTCCCCGATCCACCGCGCAGCGATCCCGGAACCGGCCGAGCGGCCCCGCGCCCGACGCGGCCGGCCCCGGACATCGCGACACACGCGATCGAGCGGCTGCGTGTGAACCGCGCCGGGCGGCAATGGCGCCTGACCGGTCGGGTGCCCCGCCCACCACGCACCGAACCGTGACGCCCACTGCCGAAACCCACGGCCTAGGCGGATTCCTCGTACCGGATGTCGTAGCGGGCCGCGATCGGATTGATCTTCACGGGGTCCAGCGCACCGTCGGTGAGCACCGCGGGTCCCGCTTCGAAGAGATCCTCCAGATAGCACTCCCAGCCGCCGGGCGAGGAGATCTGCAGCAATCGGGGCGGCGGGACGGAGGCCGCGCGCAACGCGTGCGGGACCCCGTGCGGTAGCAGGACGAACATGCCCGCGGTCACGGTGAGCGATCGGTCGGCGAAGTCGACGCCGAGTTCCCCGTCCAGCACGTAGAGACATTCGTCGGCGACGTGATGGGTGTGCCGGGGGATATCGCGCGCGAGGGTCACCTCGAGCAGCGAGAACCTTCCTTCGGTATCACCGGTCAGCGCTTTCACCGCGAAAGCCGGCGGCAGCGGCACCCGGCCCGGGCGCACCTCGCCCGGCCCCAGCACTCGAAAACGTTCCTCCGACATGGACTCCCACCTCTCGACGAGCTATAATCGGAACCGGATTCAGATTCCGTTTAAGTTCTGCACGAGAGGAACCAGGTTGTCAAGACCCACCCGGCGGACCCCGCGCGCCGATGCCGCACGCAACCGGGATCGCATACTCGCCACCGCACGCACCCTGTTCGCCGAACACGGAGGCGGCGTCCAGCTTCCCGAAATCGCGCGTGCGGCCGGCGTCGGCATCGGCACCGTCTACCGCCACTTCCCCACCCACGGCGCTCTGGTCGAAGCGGCTGCCGCACAACGGTTCGCCGAGATCGAGAGTTTCGCCCGCGACTGCCTGTCCGACGCGACACCGGGCAGCGCGCTGGCCCGTTATCTGCATCACGTCGGGGAGATCCTGGCGGCCGACCGCGGCCTGTCCGCCGCCGTCGAATCCACTCGGCGTTCGGCGGGCAGCGAGCCCCGGGGCGAGGCCCGCGCCGGTCTGGAAGCCGTGCTCGGTGAGATCATCGCACTGGACCGGGCCGCCGGCGTCGTGCGCGCCGACTGCACCGTGGCCGACGTCTACATGATCGTGGGCGCCCTGTCGGCGACCATCCGCACGGGGGCCGGTGACTGGCGCAGACTCCTGACCATAGTGCTCGGCGGGCTGCGCCCGTAAGGCCCGGAGGACTCCGTCCACAGCGCGGCCGCGTGCTCGCATGGCGGACAAGGGACAACGACCGTACAGTTCTCCGGGACCACCGGTCGACGCATACACGCCCAGGCCGCAATCAGCGCCACGCGCGCTCCGGGCCATCCCCCGGCAGCCCGCGTCACCCTGCCGCAGCGGTCATCAAACACAATGCGTCGCAGAGTAATTGGTGTTCGCCTCCAGTAGGGTGCTACATCGTGCCGAGAGGACGGGCCGACCGCTCGGAGGGTCTCGGCATATCGCGATCAGTCTGGAGTCACCCTTGAGCACGCCACCGCCCGATACCCGTACCCCACCCCGCGCCGCCCACGGCTCACCCTTCGCCGACGGCGGACCCCGCGTCCCGCTCTACGCACCCGAATTCGCCGAGGACCCCCACCGGGTGTTCCGGCAGATGCGCCGGGAACATCGGGCGATGGTGCCGGTGGATCTGGCTCCCGATGTCCCCGCGACCCTGGTGATCGATCACCAGAGCGCGGTCCGCATCCTCAACGACCACGAGCACTTCCCCGCCGACCCGCGCGCCTGGCAGCAGCGCATGCCCGCCGACTGCCCCGTACTGCCGATCATGGAATGGCGGCCGATCGCGGCGCGCAGCACCGGTATCGATCAGCAGCGTTACCGGGAGGCGAATGTCACGGCGTTGGCCGAGATCGATCTGCACGCCATCCGCGCCGCGGTCGAGGAGATCGCGGTACCGCTGATCAGCGCCTTCTGCCAGACCGGACGGGCCGATCTGCTGATGCAGTACGCCTTCCCGCTGGCCTTCGAGGTCTGCAACACGCTGCTCGGCTGCCCGCCCGAGATCGGCCGGCGAGTCGCGGCCGGTATGGCCGCGATGTTCGAGGGTGTGGACGCCGACGAGGGCAACCGGATCATCGGCGCGGCCCTGGCCGAACTGGTGGCACTCAAACGCGCCGAGCCGGGCAACGATGTCACCTCGCTGCTGCTCGGCCATCCCGCCGAATTGGACGAGGTGGAGGTGATCCACCAGGTGACAAGCCATTACGGCGGGGGCATCGAACTACAGCAGAACCTCATCGCGAATACTTTGCTGCTCATCCTCACCGACGAACGCTTCGGCGGCAACGTGCTCGGCGGCAGCCTCTCCACCCGCGACGCCCTGGACGAGGTGCTGTTCGACAACCCGCCCATGGCCAACTTCCTCATCACCTACCCACGCCAGCCGATCCTCATCGACGACGTCTGGCTGCCCGCCCACCAACCCGTCGTCATCAGCATCGCCGCCTGCAACCACGACCCCTCCATCCGCGCCGACGACCACCGCGGCAACCGTTCCCACCTCTCCTGGGGCCTCGGACAACGGACCTGCCCGGCACAGACACTGGCCTACCTGGTGGCCCAGGACGCCATCGACCAGCTGCTGGACGCGCTCCCGGAACTCGAGATCGACCTGCCACCCGAGGGTCCCGCCTGGCGGCCCGGCCCGTTCCACCGTTCCCTGACGTCACTTCCGGTGAAATTCCCGCCGTCGCCGCCGTTCACATTCCGCTGATGTCCGCGCCGGCCGAGCGAGCGAACCGGCGAGCCCCCGCCGGCATCGACCGCGCGGAATCGGTACGACCGGGCGCGGCCCGGTAACCCCGCGGGCAGCACCGCACGGCGCGACGTCGCACATGCGCAAACAGAATCGACCGCAACATATTCGGTGGTCCGGTCACGTATCGTGCCCGCGGGCCGGAACGACAGGATCGCGCCCGGGCCTGTCGTCTACCACTGCGAGAACTACGGAGTCACTTTGAGCACCTCACAGCCCGATACCCAACCCCGCACCGTTCACGGCTCTCCCTTCGCCGACGGTGGCCCGCGCATTCCCCTCTACTCGACCGAATTCGCCGAGAATCCCCACCGAGTGTTCCAGCAGATGCGCCGCGAACACCGCTCGATGGTGCCGGTGGATCTCGCGCCCGATGTCCCCGCGACGCTGGTCATCGACCATCGCACCGCCGTAGACATTCTCAACGACCACGAACACTTCCCCGCCGACCCCCGGACCTGGCAGCAGAGCATGCCCGCCGACTGCCCCGTACTGCCGATCATGGAATGGCGGCCGGTCCCGGCCCGGAGCACCGGAATCGATCAGCAGCGTTACCGCTCGGCGAATGTGGCCGCGCTGGCCGAGGTGGATCTGCACGGACTCCGTGCGTCGGTAGAGCAGATCGCGACCCCCCTGATCAACTCCTTCTGCCAGACCGGCCGGGCCGACCTGCTGATGCAGTACACCTTCCCGCTGGCCTTCGGGGTCTGCAATACGCTGCTCGGCTGCCCACCCGAGATCGGACAGCAGGTCGCCGCCGGTATGGCCGCCATGTTCGAAGGAATCGACGCCGGGGCCGGCAACCAGATGATCAATGCGGCACTGGCCGAACTGGTCGCACTCAAACGCACCGAACCCGGTGACGATGTCACCACGCGACTACTGCAGCACCCGGCCGAGCTGACCGAGGACGAAATGGTCCATCAGCTGGCGGGCCTGTACGGCGCGGTGATCGAACTGCAGCAGAACCTTGTGGCGAACGCCCTGCTGCTCATCCTCACCGAGGAACGTTTCGGCGGAAATGTGCTGGGCGGCAGCCTCTGCACCCGCGACGCGCTCGACGAAGCACTGTTCGACAACCCGCCCATGGCCAACTTCCTCATCACCTACCCACGCCAGCCGATCCTCATCGACGACGTCTGGCTGCCCGCCCACCAACCCGTCGTCATCAGCATCGCCGCCTGCAACCACGACCCCTCCATCCGCGCCGACGACCACCGCGGCAACCGCTCCCACCTCTCCTGGGGCCTCGGACAACGGACCTGCCCCGCGCAGACCCCGGCCTACCTGGTGGCCCAGGACGCCATCGACCTGCTGCTGGACGCGCTTCCCGAACTCGAACTGGACGCACCCGAGGGGCCCGCCTGGCGCCCGGGTCCCTTTCACCGGTCACTCACCGCGCTACCGGTGAAATTCCCGCCGTCACCGCCGATCTTCGCCGGGTGACGCGGACGCGTCCCCGCGCCGGGCGCGGCGGTGCGGGCCGTCGATGGTCCGCCCGGCGCGCGCCCAGACGCCCTCGATATCGAAACGGCCGGCCTGCCACGAGTCGGTGACGACCCGGACCCGGCCACGCCAGGCCCGCATGATCCGGGCGTGGACCGGCCACCGCACGAAACGCCGCATATCCCGCTCGCTGTCCCATACCGAGATGGAACCGCCGCGCAGCTGCGCCGGCCGGCCCCACAGCCACACCCCGACCGCGCCCTGCAGCACCGGCCAGGTCTCGCCCAATTCGAGCCCCTCCCGGTAGATCTGCTGGACATCCTTCTCCGAGGTCGCCAGGAAATCGGTCACGCTGACGAACACCGTCCCCGCGGGGTCCACGCTGGGGCCCGGTTTCCACGGCATGAGCACTGTGCCCTCGGAGAACGGCGGCGTGGCGGTCATGAGCCGGCTCGCACGGTGCCCGGGTGCACGAACGCGTTATAAATAAACATGCGCCTACAATAGGCACATGTTTATCAATTCGCCAGCGCTACACACGCACGGCCGAAACCCGGTGGAAGCGGTCGATCCGGCCGGCCCACCCGGCCGGCGCCCGCCGATACGGAGAACCGTCACCACAGGCCCGAAAGACGGCCGAGGGTACACACTTTCGCGTAGCGGGCTAACGCGAACGCGCGCACGGCGATAGGGAAGGCAATGGCTTCCGAGCCCGCATACCGGAGGAGAGCGCTGTGAAATCGACCGTCCGATACCTGTTCACCGGCGCGGCAGCGGTCGCGGCCCTCACCTTCGCCGGCGCCCCGCAGGCCATGGCCTATCCGGTCGGACCATGGGGAGTAGAGGGCCCGTGCACCGGCCTGCAGCCGAACCAGTGCCCGTGGAGCCCCTCCGAGGACGGCCTCACCTGGTCGTACAAGGGGCACTCCTCGCACTACGACAAGACGGGCGGCTACGTCTGCAACACCAACCAGTGGGAGCCGCTGCGCACCGCCTACTGCAACACGGTGATAACCCTGGTCCGCGCGCTACCGCCGATGCCGATCGGCGAGGTCCTCGGCGGACAGAGCTGATCCGCCGACCTTCGCGAAGACGGGAGCGCGGCGTCGACGGCCGGTCGAATTCCCGTGCCGCCGGGATCCACCGAACCGCGACGCGGCCGCGGCTAATGCGCCGCGAGGACACCGCCGACCCCGGTACGACCGGCCGGCGTGCCCACGAATTCGACAATCACCCCGGACCGGACCTCGGCACCGAACACCGACACGATCGCGTCGGTCACTCCGGATACGAGGCGGGACACGATCTCCGGCCCGTCCGCCCGCTCGAACGCGGCTTCCCTGATACCGAAGGTCACGCTCGGCGACGACTTCGTCACCGGCACACCGCCGATCGCCCAGCGGCCCACGGGCAGACCGATCAACCGGACGTCCACGATATCGCGGGCCCAGTCGCCGTAGACCTCGACGACCGCGTCGGTCAACCCTTCGATCAGCCCGGCCTCCCGGCCGGCGAGGTCACGTTCCAGGACATGCACGGTCAGATGCGGCATCGGAGCCCCTTAGGATGAATCAGAAGACAAAAAATATTTGTAAACAAAGGTAAATCGGAGGTTGTCAGGTGTCAACACCCGACTCCCCGGACGACACCGTCCGGGAACTGCTGCTGCTGATGCCGCGCCTGGTCGGCCGCGCGAAACGGATGCGCCCGCCGCCGGAACTACAGTCCTTCGACCTCGCTCCGAGGCACCTCTCGCTGCTGTCGCTGCTACTGCTCGACGGCCCGCAGACCGTCTCGCAACTGGCCGACCGGCTCGGCGTCGCCGCCACGACGGTGAGCCTCATCGTGAGCGACCTGAGCCGCAAAGGGGTACTGGTCCGCCATGAGGACGACGCCGATCGCCGGCGGCGCATCATCGATATCGCCACCGCGAGCAGACCCGCCATCTCCCAGTGGCTCTCCCCCGGCGCACACGCGTGGCGCACGGCCCTGGGTCCCTTGACTTCCGCGCAGCGCCGCGTGGTCGTCGACACCCTGCTGGCCTACGAGGCCGCGGTCGCGGAGGCCACCGGCGACCCCGCGCACGACGAGACACCCTCGCGGCGTGACGGGCGGTGATCGTGCCCGCTCACATCACCTCGGTCGTACCGATCCCGGTCGGCCCCGCCTATATTGGGCGAAGTGTCCCTAGTCCGAACGACGCTCGACCGGGTCCCCGAACCGTATCGCTCCCACCTCGTCCGCAACCGTGAACTGCTGAAGTTCGCCGTGGTCGGCGCGATCACCTGGTTCATCGACACCGGAATCGTATACGCGCTGAAGTTCACCGTGCTGAGCGACAAACCGCTGACCGCGCGCGCGATCGGAGTGCTCTTCGCCACGATCGTGTCCTATATCCTCAGCCGCGAGTGGTCCTTCCGCACCCGCGGCGGGCGCCAGCGCCGGCACGAAGCCGCTCTCTTCTTCGGGATCAGTGCACTGGGTATCGGCGTGACTCGGGTGCCGCAGGCGATCTCGCTGTATGTCCTGGGCATCCGCGTTCCGGAGGTGAGTCCTGCGGTGCAGGCGGCCGCGAATTTCCTCAGCGGCCAGATTCTCGGTGTGCTGCTCGCGATGGCGTTCCGGTTCTGGGCCTTCCGGCGTTTCGTATTCCCGAGCGAACTGGAACAGCCGACCCCGGTACACCACTGAGGACGCGCGCCGGCCGGCTCCGGTCCGCTTGACGGGCCAGCAGAGGCCGGGCGACACTCGGCCGTCGGAAGGATGACGTATGGGGTCGATGGTGTTCGCGGTCGCCTTGCCGCTGGCACTGGGAATCGTCATGTTCGGCCTGGGGCTGACCCTCACGGTCGACGACTTCGCCCGGGTGGCACGCTTTCCCAAGGCGGCGCTGATCGCGCTGATCTGTCAGCTGATCGTGCTGCCCGCCCTCTGCTTCGGTCTGGTGCGACTGTTCGGTCTCGACGGCGCGCTGGCGGTGGGCATGATGCTGCTGGCCGCCTCGCCCGGCGGGACGTCGGCGAATCTGTTCAGCCATATCGCCGGCGGCAATGTCGCGCTGAACATCACACTGACCGCGGTGAATTCCGTGCTCGCCGTCTTCACGCTGCCGATCGTGGTGGGCCTGTCCTACTCGGTGTTCCTGGACGACGGCACCGGCATCGGCCTCCGGCCCGACAAGTTTCTCCAGGTTTTCGCCCTGGTCCTGGTGCCGGTGGTGCTCGGGATTACGGTGCGCCGCCTGTTCGCCGACTGGGCGCTGCGGATGCACGCCACAGTGAAGATCGCCGCGGCGGTGGTGCTGGCGCTGGTGGTCGTCACGGCTCTGGTCTCGGAGTTCGACGCCTTCACCGAGCATGTCGGACAGCTGGGCGCGATCGCCCTGCTGCTGTGCGTGTGCAGCCTGCTCATCGGTTACGCGGTCCCGCGCGCGTTCGGGGTGGAGCGGGCGGATGCCATCGCCGCCGGAATGGAGATCGGCGTGCACAACGCGGCCCTGGCCATCACCATCGCGGTGACCGTCCTGGGCGACGAGACCATGGCGGTTCCCGGTGCGGTGTACGGATTCCTCATGAACATTCCGGCCGCTCTCGCCACCTTCCTGTTCGCCCGTTCCGGGCGCGCCGAACCGGCTTCGGACCGGCCGACGCGACCGGCGACCTCACCCCCGGCCGGGTGATTCCGCATCCGGGCGGTCCGGCAGCGACGCGACAGCCGAATCGAGGGCGTCGAGCAGTTCGGCGAACCGCGCCCGGCCGTCGATACCGAGCGCGTCGAGCACGAGACCGTTGAGCACACGGTAGGTCTCCTGCGCCCGGCCGACCGTCTCGGTCCCGCGGGCAGTGAGGAACAGGGCGACGGCTCGGGGATCCTGATCGCTCACTCGCCGCTCGACGAGACCGGCGCCGCGCAGGCGCGCTGTCGCGGCGACCACGGCGGGTTCGCCGAGCCCCATCCTGCCCACCTCCCAATACTTTGATAGTGAAGTATATGCGCCGGAAGGAGCCGCCCATGGGTGCGATCGATGTCTGGGCCCAGCAGGTGGGTCCGCGGATGGCCCGCGAGCCCTGGCTGGCCAGCCTGTTGCGCTGGACCGGGAAGGACGCCGCGGACATGGCCCCCGGTATCGACCGGACGCTCGGGCGAATGGACGCGGCGGGAGTGGATCTCGCGCTGCTGTCGGCCTGGTACGGGCCCGGTGGACCGCTGATCACCAATGACGAGGTGCGGGCCGCCGTCGAGCACGCACCCGCGAGATTCCGCGGCCTGCTCGGCGTCGATCTCCGCGATCCGGTGGGCGCCGCTCGAACCATCCGCGAACTGGCCGGCGACGTCTTCGTGGGCGTGCGGGTCGTGCCCTGGCTGTGGGAGCTGCCGCCGGACCATCGGCTCTATTACCCCGTCTACACCGCCTGCGTCGAAGCGGGCATACCGCTGTGCACCCAGATCGGGCACACCGGACCGTTGAAGAGCTCCGAGACCGGCCGGCTCATCCCCTACCTGGAGCGGGTCCTGCTCGATTTTCCGGATCTGGTGGTGGTGGGTGGCCATGTCGGATTCCCGTGGCTCGACGAAGTCGTGACGCTCACGGTCAAATTCCCGAACTTCTACGTCGACACCTCCGCCTACGCGATCGACCGGCTACCCGCGGCGTTCCTCGACTACGCCCGGACCCTGGGCCGCCGCCGCGTCATGTTCGGCACGAACTGGCCGATGATCGATCCGGTCCGGGCCCTGCACGGCCTGGAGGGCCTGGACTGGGACGCGGAGTTGCGCGCCGACTTCCTCGCGGGCACCGCACGACGAGTATTCCGCCTACCCGCCGCGCCGGACGAGTCCTGACCACCCGCGGAGGTCCGGCCCACTCGGCGGGGCTCCTCGGCTCATTCCCGGGAGGTGAAGGGCCCCGCCACGATCCGGCTCCCGGTGATCGACAGTTCGGCATCGAAGTCGCATTCGATCACCGCGCTGGTGAACCGGGCCGACCGCTCGTAGATCTCGGAAACGTGATCGGCCAGCCAGTGCGCGATGCCCAGCGACCCGACACCCGTCACACCGACGATATGGACGATGACACGCCCGTCGGCCACCTGCCGGGCGAGGTAGCCGATATCGATTCGGTTCGCGGTGTCGGCACGGAACGGCGAGCTGTACCGGCGCCCGGAGGAGTTGTCGACGAGATACCAGGTGCCGTCGATGTGCTCGAAACTCAGCACTTCGTCGGCGTCGAGAAGACGCCGCGCCACCGGGGCCGCCTCGGGCGCGCAGATCACCACGGCGTCACCGGGCGGGACGTCCTCGGCGCCGGGCTCGACCTCGAAGCGCGTGGATGCCATCGACAGGCGAGCCAGGTCGACTTCCACTCGCTGCCGGGTCGCCTGGAAACTCACGTCGAAGTGCGCATGTTCGCGCTCGCCGTCGGTTTCGGCCGGCCGGGGAATCCCGACCGCCACCGGGCCGACGCCGAAGAACGCGCGTTCGGCCGGCGGAGCGTTCGTCCGGATCTGACTGATCCGGCCCTTCGTCACGCCGAGGAGTTCCGCGATCTCGGTGAAACTCAGGCCGGACCGATGAGCTTCTTCGATCGCTTCCCGGCGAAGTCTCGCCAGCTCGGTGGCTCGCTGCTGATAGAGGGTGATCAGTTCGGTGGCCCGCTGACCACGGCGCACCGGGTCCGGATCGCTACGGACCTCGTCGAACTCGTTGGCGCCATCCACACTTCCGAGTTTAGAGAGTCTTGACGGCGGACCCGCAGCGGCCGTATGGTCATGTTTACACCCCCTCAACCATTCCGGGCTCGCACGCCGGTCTGGTTTATGGGGGATAAACCCATGGTCGTGCACCATATCCCGCTTTCCGGCCCGAGATAGACGTCCCTGTTCAATCCAGCGAACCTGCGAGGTCAGACGATGCCCGAACAGCGCCCGCCGCTGCCCATCCGGACCACCAACCGCGCCATGGCCGCGACGCTGAGGCTCTGGCAGACCACTCGATGCGCCGACCCGGCCGTTCTCGAACGAGTCGTCACCGGGCTACGTGGACTCGATGACACGTGCCCCCGAGACGGGCACGCCCCGGACGCCCTTCCGACCGAACCACACCCCGGCGCGATCGCGCGGCACCCGATCCGGCGGTACCCGGACGATATCGACGCCTGACCACCACCAGCGCAGAAAGAAAGACATGCCACAGCACGGCGAACCGGTGTGCGGATGCCGCATCGCGCCCTGGATCCACACCGGAATGCTCGTACCGAAATCCGCGGCCGGGCTCTACTACTGCCCGGAGAAGTCGCACTGCCTTCATGGCACCCGGGTCGCGAACGGCCGGATAGCGAGCCACTGGCGCAACGTTCCGGGCGAATGTCCCTGGGTGGGACTCACCGTCGTCGACACACCGACCTGCGAGTGCGGGCGCGGACCGTGGATCAACCTCCGGCTACTACGAATCGCCCTGCGCGAGAACCTCGTCGGGCCCGTCACCGCCGTCGGCTGCCCGGGCCTGTGCCCGGGGACCCTGGTACCGGTCGACGACGAACGAATAGTCGATCATTCGCGTGACAACCGCACCCGGTGCCCCTGGTCCGGCACCCGGATCATCCCCCTCGGCACTCCCCCACCGCTGTTCCCGCCGACTCGCTGAGCCACTCCGGTGCAGACGCGCGGCGCGATGTCACCTGCCCCGTGCCACTGCGCCGACAGATTCTCACCAGCCCGGGACCGCACCCGAGGAGGCATTCGAGGGGCTCGCGCTCACCAATCCGACACTTGTCCGCTACGACCGCGCGCGTGGCATCGTCCCCCGGGCCACCCCGGCGCGGGACAAGGTCGGCCTCGTCTCCGGCGGCGGATCCGGCCACGAACCCCTACACGCCGGATTCGTCGGGCGCGGCATGCTCGAGGTGGCCGTACCCGGCGCGGTATTCGCCGGCCCCACGGCACTCCTACGCCGACTGGCTGACCGCGGTGTCCTGGGCACCGGCGGAATTAGCAGACCACCGTTCGGCATGTTCTTCCGGGAACCCGCCCGCAGCGCCGACAGCGATCCCGCCACGGCACTCACCGTTATGGGCTGGATGACCCCGGTGGCGGCACTATCCGGCGACCCGGCACACTGGGATCACCAGAACCGCCCTGTTCCCTGTCATCGACGGCGAACTCCTCGGATCCGCACCGTGGACCCGCACACGGCATCCCGCCACGCCGGCATCCCACCCACCTTTTCGTTGACGCCGGGCAGTGCCACGGAACGGTCAAGCTGCGACTTCGTGCACCGCGGCATCGGCCCGCACGTCGAGAACGGCGAGCAGGACCATTCGGGACACAGACATATTCGACATGTGCCCAGGCAGGGTAATCACCGCGCAAGCTGCGGCTCGACGGCATTCCTGGACGAGATCCACGAACGCCGGGGGAAGCATTCCGCTCTGTGGTGCGGGCTCGTGGAATACGGCACCCAGCTCGTATCCGAGGGAGCTGGCAGCGGCTCGGAGCCTGCTTTCACTCGTATCGGCATCGCTGTCATGAAGTAGGTCATCGCGGAGATAGCCATAGGCGAGAGGCAACAGTGTAGTCATCGGTAGTGTAGTCATCGGTTGAGCCAGTTCTCGATGGTGTGGCCACACGGAGGCGAAACCCCTGGCAGCCGGATGGAAAGGTCATCGCAGGGCAACATGGTGCACCTGTTCGCCGCGGCTCGGCAGACGTCGAGTCCGACCGTCGAATCCTCAGGTGTCCTTTTCTCGGACGCGGATCTTGTGCTTCCGGGCGGCCATCGAGTCGACGCCGGAAACGTGTGCTGAGTGACCGGTCGCACGGCTGCCGGCCCCGGAAACGTGTACAACCTCCGAGCTACGCTGCTCGATCTCGGCTTCACTTCGTTGTGCGCCGAAGGCTCCGTGCTCGTCCTCTGCGTGTTCGGCCGCGCGATCGAGTAATTCTTCGGAACGGTACCGGCGGCTCCAACCGCCGACACCTTCAATTCTTGACGTCTGGTATAGGGGTCCGAATCGGTAAAAACATCTTTTTCCCCGAGCACTACCTACCTAAAGTCTGTTTTCCCAGGTGAGGCGATCCGGAAGCCTGTCACGCCGACGACTGATCCATGGTGAAGCGCGGGCCTCGGTAGGAAGCGACACGATATCTGACGTGTGTCGATCATCAACCGTGCCGCACTGCCTGATCCAGGGGCAAGCGGTGCAGATCCCGAGATCCTGCGGTGGCGCAACCACCACAGACGAGTCACCGAGTCGAGCCGCTGCGCGGAGCAGATCTCCCAGGTCGCACGCCTCACCGCTGCGGGTAATGCGCATGACCCCACCCCCGCTGGTCGGTCCGAGGGCTGTAAGAGTCCGGTTCCGGATAGTCGACTCGAACCGCCCGACAATGGGGTGAACAATCTACCCGGGCACCACAACCAGAACAGTGCCCTGACCACGGGTCTGTTCGCTTCGCCGCAGCCGGCCCGGCAGATCGGCCCCTCCGGCTCGATACGGGAAGCTGCGTGGTTGCCAGGGCCAGGTTAGGCTCATGGGTATGTATCGGGTACGGGCCGGTACACGGCCGGCGGCTTCGGACATGTTCATCGGCCGTGAGTTGGAAATCAAGAAGATCACCACCTTGCTGTTGGGTTCGGCACGGTTGGTCACCTTGACCGGTCCGGGTGGGATCGGAAAGACGCGATTGGCAGCCGAAATCGCCCGGCGGTGCGATGAAGACGCGCACACCTCGGTGTATTGGGTGCGGTTGGCGCGACTGCCCGTAGGCGCGGATGCAGGGGCGGTAGAAATGGAGGTCGCTCGGTCGGTTCTGGATGCCGATCCCGCCGTGCGGCCGACGTGGGATGAACTGGTCGATAAATTGACCTGCGCCGATGAGGCGGGGCAGACGCCGCGGACCCTGGTGGTGCTGGATAATTGTGAGCACGTACTGGCTTCGGCGGCC